>CAZHHY010000006.1:0-22723 GCA_964532375.1 uncultured Muribaculaceae bacterium | reverse complement strand
TTTTTTTTACAAATCCAAATTTAAAGCAATATATTAAAAAAGCCGACCAGAACTCCTGGCCGGCTTTTAGTCTATACTAAGAAATCTCTTAGTATACTTTAAAAGAATTCTTTGGTTTATTCTTTAACTAGTTCGTAGCCCCAGTCAATTCCTTTGAGGGTGGCAGGAACGCCAGTTTTCATCCATACTGGCATTGGTGCACCTTTTAGGTAGTGGTTAAAGAACTGCTCTAGTCTAATGCTAAGGTCTTTGGCGTTTACTCTACTGCCAAGGTTGTGTGATTCATTGTTGTACTGAAGCAACCATGCTGGTTTGCCTAAGCGTTTAAGAGCTGTGAAATATTCAATACTTTGATACCATGGAACTGCCTCGTCTTTATCGTTATGCATTATAAGTATAGGTGTTTCTATTTTATCTACAAAAAAGATAGGAGAGTTCTCTATATACAAATCGAAACCATCCCATAGGGTTTTACCTATTCGGCTCTGAGTATGCTCGTATTGGAACTGACGAGTCATGCCAGAACCCCACCGTATACCACCATAGGCACTAGTCATGTTGGCAACAGGAGCACCAGCGCCTGCAGCTTTCCATTTGAATATCTCTGGTTGGGTTACCATATAGGCAACTTGGTATCCGCCCCAGCTTTGGCCTTGTATAGCAATGTTATCTTTATCTACCCAAGGGTTCTCTATTAACTTCTCTACACCAGGTACGATGCAATCCATAGCACTCTTTCCAGGGTGTCCTATTTGGTAAGCAATATCTGGTACAAAAACCAAGTACTCATTACTTACAAAGTATGGGATATTAATTGTAGAACGGCTTGGAGCCGGAGCTCTGTAGTAATTGAGCAAATCCGAGGTTCTTTCGTAGAAATAAACCAACATCGGATATTTTTTGGTAGGGTCGAAATTCTCTGGCTTATGGAGTATTCCGTCTAATTTCACACCTGTCCTAGATGTCCACTGTACAAGTTCGTTTGTACCCCAGTTATACTCTTTTTGTTGAGGATTGATATCGGTTATTTTGGTTTGAGATTTAAAGTTATCTTTTGTAATCCAAACATTTGGAGAGTTAACAAAGTTGTGCTTAACATATGTAATTACCTTGCCATCTTTAGATCTGTTAAGATATACAAAGGTCATAGGTTCTACAACCCATTTGGTCATAACAGGCTTTTTCTTGCTCATCTCTTTGTAATAATAGCCATTATCTTTAGTGGTATTATCAAAAACAGAGAAATAGATTGTCTCTTTAGGCTTAATAGGCTCTTTCTTAACACCTGGAGTTCCAGGAGGAAGCAAAATATTATCTAAACGTACAATGTTGAATCTTAGATTCTCTTTGCGGCCAAGGCCATCTGTAAGGTTTATTGGCGCAGCCTCTCCTTTAGGATCTATCTGCCATATATCGTATCGGTCATTAATAAAAATGGCTTTGTCTTGTGCAGCCCAGCCTTCGTGACCATATGAACCAGCCATTACAGGTGAGTCGTGAAGCTCATTTGCAAAGGATACATTTAGATCTTTGGTAAGACAAACTATTTTATCTGTGGCTATTTCATATGAATACCACTGTTGGTCTTCATTATTGAACCATGTTAAGAAGTTGGCTTCTGGAGAAGCTGATACATATGAAATATACTTATCCTCAAGTAATACTTTGCTACTTCCATCCTTCAAATTTACAAGGTAAAGGTCGTTTCTTGGATTTGCGCTCCATTGAGATTCAATTTGATAATTATAATCAGACACAGAGTAGCCCCAATCTGAATTATACTTATCTGGTACTTGAACTACATGATACTCGTCATGAGAAATTCTAATTAATTCAGGCTCTTTATCTAATTCAATCATACTCATATATGATTTTTTAAGCTCTCTATTTACATTGAGTAACTGTACAGGTTGGATATAGTTGTCTTGATAGCCCCATATATCTAACTTAGCTAAATCGGCATCAATTAATGTTGTGTCTTTTTCTGGAAGTATTTGAGCAATTCCAAAGAAAAGACGGTGCCCCGCTGTGCTTACTTGCAGAGACCTATTTTCACTTATTTTCCATCCCTCTTGCAGCCCTTTAAGATTATTGTCAATTAAAACCTTTGCCTGTGGGTAGCCCTCTTTGTATTGAAGAATGCTAATGTTCTCTTTGCCTTTTTTAGTAGTATCTAGGTTGGCATAGAAGAAGATTTGCTTGTTATCTTCACTTACTATAGGCAACTTTACAGTCTGTTTTAGGTCGAAATTATAAATTGAAGTAAGTGCTTTGGTTTTGGGAATATAAAGAAAGAGCCCCGGTGTTGTAATAGAATCTTTTGAATTGGGTATTCTTATAAAGAAAAGAGAGTCTCCACCAGTAGTGAAGTCGAAGCTAGATACGTATTTAAGAGTATCTATAGCACCACTTTGTAGCTGGTAAACCATTAGATCGCTACCCTCGTTTTTATCTTTTTTTACAGGCTTTTTGCTTTTGCTTGTGTCTGCAGGTGGAGTAGTTTGAAATGCAATAAAATCTTTACCGTAGCGCCCAATTTTCACTGTCTTTAGGAAAGGAATTTTATTGAGCTCCTTAGTGTAAACATTGTAAATGCCTAATGTGTCCTTTGGCATTAGATCTGGTTTAACTTTTTTGTTTTTTGCCGTTTTTGTCTCTTGGAAAAAAGGCCTTATAGTGGTTATTAAAAACTTTCCATCGGGAGTTAGTTTAGGTTGATTGCCTCTATCTATTGTGTTTCTTTCTAAGGTTTTAGTATTTAGAATCTGCACATATGCATCTCCTTCTTGTTCTGTAACCATATAAGAAGCGAACTTTCCATCGTCGCTCATAGAGAATGCTCCAACATTTTTCCATGAGTCATATACGCTATGATCTAACGGTTTCTTTTGCGCGAAAGCAAAAGAGACTGTAACAAGCATAGCTATTGCAATAATGTTTTTTTTCATTTTTAAATTATTTGATATTAATTATACTTAATTGAGTTATTTTATGATATTTAAATTATAATATTATGAGATTACTAAGTTGAAATAGTGCTTAGTTACTCTTTTAGCCACTTGTCTAACCATCTAAAATACACTCTGTTCCATTGGATACTGTTTTGTGGTTTAAGAATCCAGTGGTTTTCGTCTGGGAAAAGTAACATTTCTGATGGTACGCCTAGTGCTTGTGCAGCATTGAAAGCAGCCATTCCTTGGCCTACAGGAACTCGGTAATCTAGCTCACCATGAGTTATAAGAATAGGAGTGTCCCAATTCTTAACAAATTTATGAGGGGAATTGTTGTAGTGCCTGTTTGCAATAGGGTTGTTATCCCAAGGTGCGCCACCGTTATCCCAATGTGGAAAAAACATCTCTTCTGTAGTCATATACATATGCTCTTGGTTAAAGATACCTGCATGTGAAATGAATGCACTAAACATACCTTTATGAATACCAGCTAAGTAGTAGATTGAGTATCCACCATAACTTGCACCAGCAGCACCAACTTTGCCTGTATAGCTCTCTTTTTTAATCTCTTTAACGGCGCTCATATAATCTTGCATATTGAGCCCAATATAATCTCCCGAAATTTGATCTGTCCACTCTTGGCCAAATGCTGTTGTTCCTCTTCTGTTAGGTAAAACTACAATGTAGCCTTGGCCTGCCATAAGTTGGAAGTTCCATCTAGTAGACCAGCTTTGGCTCAATGTCCCTTGTGGCCCACCTGTGCAGAATAGAAGAACTGGATATTTCTTTGCAGGGTCGAATGCTGGAGGATAAACAACCCACATGTGCATATCTTTGTTATCTACTGTCTTTATCCATCTCTGCTCTACTTTACCCATTGTAATTTGCGAAAGAAGATGCTCGTTCTCTTTACTTATATTTTCGAAGCTACCTGTAACAGGGTCTATCAATGCAATTTCATTAGGCATAGACATGCTTTTGAATGTGGCAACCAGCTTGTCACCCGCAAGAGCAACTTTATCGAAATCAACCTGATCTTCGGCAATCTTGGTAATTGCAGCATCTGCTACATTTACTAAATAGATACCCGTAAGTGCATTCACACATGAGTTAAAATAGATTCCAGCTCCATCTGCTGTCCAAACAGGTGATTCTGCATTGTATTTATAATTAGCCGTAAGGTCTGTTTTTTGCCCTGTTTCTAAATCCATTACAAAAAGCCTATGTTTATCGGCTTCAAAACCTGGCCTTTCCATGCTAATCCATGCAAAAGACTTTCCATCTGGAGAGAATTGAGGGTCGGTATCGTATCCCATCATTCCCTCTGTAAGATTTTGGTGGGTTTTTGCAGCTATGTCGTAAAGATAAATATCTGTATTTGTTGAGTATGCATACTCTACGCCAGTTAACTTTCTGCAAGAGTATAAGATTTGAGTGCCATTTGGGCTCCAGCTAAGTTGTTCTATACCACCGAAAGGTAGGGTAGGTAACTCATACGGCTCACCTTCTAGGATATCTATTACATTAGAAATTGAACTACCATTAAAATCGGCAATAAAAGAGTGAGGAATCTCTTCTACGAAATGATCCCAGTGGCGATACATCAAAGCATCTATCATTCTGCCATTTGCTTTATCTAAATCGCTCCAAACATCTACTGCTTTCTCTATAGATTTTACATTAGAGATAAATAGAATTTTATCTCCTGCAGGCGATAGAGCGAACTCAGAGATACCAGTTCCGTATTGAGCAATATGAACTCTGTTATTGCCATCACTATCCATTTTCCAAATTTGGCCACTTTGCAAGAACAGAATTTCTTTCCCTTCGTTTATCCACTTAGCATTGCTTTCACCTTTAACTGTAGAGGTTATCTGGCGCTTGTTACTGCCATCTAAATTCATAATAAATAGCTCGCGGTTACTCCTGTTTTGTGCAATATCTGTAAAGGATACTCCAAAAAGAATCTCTTTAGCATCGGGCGAAATTTGAGGATCGCTCACTTTACCCATTAGGTGCATAACTTCTGGGGTCATTATTCCGTTTTCTACCGTAATAGTACTCCGCGAAATAGGAGTTCCCTCTTCGGTTTTTCCCTCACCTGTAGAACAGGCATGGGTAATAACTGCGCATGAAATTAACATAACCAGTAATTTACTCTTCATAATATGTAGTTTTTTATAAGTATTTTTCACTTTTAAACCGAACAATCTTGTAAAAATAAACTAAAAATAGATAAAACCCTTCATTTTTGTTGAAAACCTATCTTTTGTAATAATAAATCGCAACAGATCTATTATTAACTAATGATTGATTAAGACTAAGTTATAAGTTAATGTTCACACCTGCTTTTATCCAGCGGCCTGGTTGAGGTAAATTGCCAATAAACTCATACTTAGTGTTAAACAGATTGGTTGCCTGTGCAAAAGGTTTTACTATTTTTCCGTTCCACACTATTTTAAGATCGGCCAAAAGGAATCCTTTATAGGCCAACTCACTACTGTTTGGGCCCAGATATGTACCCTCCCTTTTTTGATAGGATAAATCCCAGCGGCCATTAAGATTTGAAATAATTTTATGCTCCAACGTAAAGGTAGCTTTATGCCTTAGAAAATCTGTGGCGTATAGCGAATGCATACCGTCGCTTATTTTTTGTACATCCATCCACGAGTATGCTATTCCTGCTTGGGTTACAGGGCTATTTCCAAAAATGAGAAGGATGTTCATATCTATGCCTGCCGAGGCTATATTGGTTATATTGCTTGCGCTCCATTGGTCGCTTCCGTTTTCTCGAGTCCAATCTATTATACTGTACCCATAGCGGTAAAATCCAGATAGAGATGCTCTTACGTTATGATTTGTGAGTCTTATTCCTAACTGTGCAGCTAGAGCCTCCTCTGGTTTAAGGGAGGTATTACCAGTTTGAGTAGGACTTTTATAGTAGAGATCTGTAAATGTTGGATTCCTATAACTATTGTTAATCCAGCTGTTTGCCTCTAAATGTGGAGTAATTTGGTACGCTGCAGCAAAACCTGCATAAAGCCTTGTTCCATAATTTGTGCTAACACCCGAATTGTAGGTGTTTGCCATTATCACTCCAGCGGTAAAGCGCCATTTTTGTAACTGCAATATATGTCTCAAATAAAATGCTGAAGTTTCTCTCTCCTTTGAATGAGTAAAATAAAGATTCTTTTCTGTGGGAATTTTCACTCTGTTATTATCTGAGATCTCATTTCCACTCCCAGAGGTTATTGCCGTTTCCATTTTATCACCCAAAACAGTGCTGTAAATATGCTCGTACCTAAAATCGGCCCCTAAAATTGTACTTCCAACCTTTCCCCAGCGGTATGCAGCTTTGGCATTAACACCGGCAATGTCGTTCATGTGATAGTTGTGGCCAGCGTACCAATCTGGCGAGTCATTTCTAAAAAGCTCAAATCGGTCGTGATGGCGTCTTTGGTAGAGAGTAGCGCTTACCTGCCATTTTTGGTTCTCCCATAAATATTTTAAGGAAGAGAGAAAAAGCCGAGTTTTTTCGAATTGTTCTGGATAGGCTATTGAGTAAAAGCTATTGGCGCCAAAGGCCTTTTGTTGGTAACCCGCCTGTACTTCAATGGAATGGCCACTATTATTGTAAAAACTGATATTTGAATAAACATTAGTAATCTCAAAATCTGTATTCTCTGAGTAGCCATCGCTTCTTGAATGGCCACCACCTACTTGTCCCGAAATGGTCCAGTCTTTTATAATTGAGTCTGCTCCTTTATTAGGTTTGGCGGCTGTATAGAATGCAGCGTTAACGCTACCATAGAAGTAGCCATTTTCGCCTCCAACTAAGGATGCTTGTAAACTCTCTTTTGTGGGGGATTTTGTAATAATATTTATTGCACCAGAGTAGGCAACCGCACCTTCAGACCAAGCACCAGGCCCATGAAGCAACTCTACCCTTTCAATTTGTGAGATTTCTACCGGAATATTTAGAGAGTGATGCCCTGTTTGGGGGTCGGTAAAATTGACTCCATTAATCATAACCATTGTTTGATCAAATGTTCCCCCTAGAATATTAAGATCGGCCTGGACTCCTTCTCCACCACGAGTGCGAAGGTCGGCACCTTGAATGTATCGCAACAGATCCTGTATATTCTGAACGGCAGCCCGCTCAATATCTTTCTGTTGGATAACTGCCACTACTCTTACCAGTGGCTGGAATGGACTGGGTCGTTCTGTGTTTATAACTAACTCTTCTAGATCAATTAATGTTTCATTGGCACTTTTCTCCTTACTCTGTGCAAGAGCTGGCACACTTTTGAATATAAGAAGCGAAGAGGTTACACAAAGTACACCAATCCTCACCACTTTACCCATCGAGGCAAATGCTGCCCACGGTGTGCGTTTCCATCTTTTAAAGGTAATGGTTCCCTTTTTTTTTACTTTTTCGTACATAATTTTTTTATTGGATCTGTTGCGATGGCGCAAAATTGAGACATAATTGAACTATCTACAAATTTTTTATTTAATTTTGATAAAACATGAAAGGATGAAAAAGCTCTGTTTATTAAAGGTTGCAGGCATAATTTTAATTAATTTGATTGGTATGAGTTTACAGTCACAGGATAAGGAATTACTAATAAAAATGGCTTACATTAGAAATGAGCTACACTCAATACCCGAGTATTCACATAACGAAGAAAAGACAGCAGCCTTAGTTACTAAGTATCTTAGAGAGACCTGCCCAGATTATCTATACACATCTATAGGTGGCCATGGAATTATTGCTGGATACAAAAGTAACAGACGGATAAATCATGAACAAGACACTCCAGCACCCTCTTTAATGTTTCGCTGTGAATTAGATGCAATTAAAACAGACCAGGGATGTAACCATCTTTGTGGGCACGATGGCCACATGGCTATCTTACTAGGTTTGTCACAGATATTATCTAAAAACAGAGAATTTGATGGCACAGTATGGTTGCTTTTTCAGCCTGCCGAGGAGGTAGGCGAGGGAGCAGCTCTAATGTCTAAGGAGCTAGAAGAGATGGGAATAAAATTTGACTATGCCTTCTCTGTTCATAATAAACCTGGTATTGCTCTTGGAAAAGCAGTGTTACACCAAGGAGTTTATGCAGCAAGTTCGGTTGGAATGGAGCTTTTCTTTAAAGGAGCACCCTCTCATGCTGCCTACCCAGAGCAAGCAATAAGCCCATTTCGGGCAATTTTTGAAACGGCTAATTATATGCACCAACTTAATAGCCAAAAGACCCTTTTTACCGATTTTATTTTAGGAACTGTAGTAAATCTCTCTTTAGGAGAGATAAACTATGGAGTTACACCAGGAGATGGCTATTTAAGAATGACTCTTCGCTCATTTGTAGATAGCGACTTAGATAAACTATGTTTACTGCTAGAGCGTTACTCAAAAAACCTTGCGATTGAACAGGGCTTAGAGGTTTCTATCGCCTATTTTGATAGGTTCCCTGCTACTGTCAATGACATTAAAGCAAATGAAATGGTAGAGAAAGCCATTATAGAGAACGATATAGAGTATGAATATGCTAAAATACCAGAAAAAGGCTCAGACGATTTTGCTTTTTTTGCATTTAACTCTATCTCTTCTTATTTCGATATTGGCAATGGAATTGATACAAAAGACCTACACCAGCAAGGCTATAAGTTTTCTAACGAAATTATGGAAACAGTTTTAAAAATATATAGGTCTATAATTTACAGGGATTAATATATCTTTGGAAAAAGAAAATTTTATTTAAAATAGAAAAAGTCACTTAAAATAGATAATGATGATTAAGAAAGGATTGATATTAACCCTTTTGCTTGTTACAATGCAAAACACATTGACTATGGCGCAAAACCCCACCTTGGAAACAATTTTTAGTCGTAAAAGTGTACGTAATTTTACAGACCAACCTGTCTCTAATGAAGATTTGGAATTACTGGTAAGAGCTGGAATGGCAGCTCCATCTGGCATGAACAGACAACCTTGGGAATTTCTTATTATTCAAGATAAAGCTAAGATGGTAGAACTCTCGGGTAAATTACCCTATGCTCTTATGATGAAAGAGGCTCAGGCACTAATAGTTGTTGTTGGAAATCCAGAGCTATCGCCATATTGGTATTTAGATTGTTCTGCTGCTGCTCAAAATATTTTGCTTGCTGCAGAATCTATTGGGTTAGGTGCTGTATGGACAGCTGGTTACCCATACGAAGATAGAATGGATATCATAGCCTCGGCCTTCTCTATTCCTAGGCCATTCCGCCCATTGTGCACAATCCCAATAGGCTATCCAAAAGGGGATTTAAAACCAAAAGATAAGTGGAAACAAGAGAAGTTGCATATGAATGAGTGGTAAGCCTATAATGCGCCTTTTGCTTCTTATTGCTGCTCTGTTTTTTGGAGCCAATGTTGGTGCCGCTATTTTGAATGGCACTGTACTTGATATAAGGGGCATGCCTGTGCCTTATGCTACAGTATACATTCATGAGATGGCCACAGGAATCGCAACCGATGCAGATGGGCGTTTTAGTATAGTGCTTAAACCAGGTAGATATAGCGTAGAGGTCTCTTCTTTAGGGTACAAGCGTGTAAGATTTCCTTTAGAGATTGCTTCTCAAAAGATAGATAAAAAGGTAGTTTTAGAAGACGAAATATACCAGCTCTCTAATGTCTATTTTAAGGCGGGTAAAGATGAGCGTGCCTCTCAAGTAATGAGAAATGCTATTGCAAGAGCTCCTTATCACAGGCAGCAGGTGAGAAACTATCAATCTATGGTATATACCAAAGGTAATATGACGGTTACAAAGATACCTGCTATTCTAAAACTTCAGGCGGGAAAATCAAAGACTAGGCTCATTTTAAATAAAACTTTTGTTCTAGAGTCGCACTCTGCCATAGATTTTGAATGGCCCAACCATTATAACGAAACAATAAAAGCTTTTTCTAGTACAATCCCAGCCGATATTAATCCAGCCGATATATCTGGGGTAAACACAAGCTCGGTCTATGACAAAGAGTTTTATGGCAAGCTCTCTCCTTTGGCGCCAAATGCTTTTAGTTATTATAATTTTGTTTACGAAGGCATAAGCAAAGAAAACGACCGAATTATTAATAAAATAAGAGTTACTCCTAAAAGGGGCGATTCAAAACTAATCTCGGGACATATTTACATTGCAGATGATTTGTGGAATGTAACTTATGCCCATTTTTTAATTAAAGAGACAGGTGTAGAGATAGATTTAAAGGTGAATTTTAACGAAACAGCACCAGAAGTTATGATGCCTACATCTAACTCTATGGATGTAAATGTTGCTATAATGGGGGTAAGAGCAATCGGTCATTATAACTCCTCTGTTTCTTATCTATCTGTTAATAAAGGAGAAAGTAGCGTTACTTCTACTAAGATTTCCGATTCAAGTAATATAAAAACAGCCAGAGAAGCCCGTTCCCTTGCAAAGAAGAGTGTTAAAATGATAGAGAGAGAGGTAGAACTAGCAAATTTGTCAAAAGAAACTATGAGTCAAGTTGACGAAAAATCTATATCAGAACAAGGGTACACTGTGGTTAGGAAATCTGAAATAGGGGAACGACAAGTTAGAAAAGGGAAAGATTACGAGCTAAAAAGAGATTCATCTATAAAGCGAGTTGTAGATTCCTTGGCAGTGAAAAGAGATAGTAGCTACTGGGCTACTGTAAGAGTTGTTCCATTACAACCACAAGAGTTACTTTCATACAAAGAGGCCGATAGCTTGAAAGAGGAGTTTCATAAAATTTTTGAAGAAGACTCAGTAAAAAAAATTAACAGATCTACTGGGAATAAAATCTTAGACAAAGTAATGTACGAAACTCGTTTTAAGGTTAATAAAAATATCACTCTTGGGTATGGTGGCCTCTCTAAAGTGATAGGCGGCTTCTCTTTTACAGATGGCTATTGGTTGGGGCAAAATTTTTATGGCTCTTATAAATTTAATGATAATAAGGTACTACAAGTGAGCTCTTCTTTCTACTACTCTACTTATAGAGAAAAACTTATGTGGCAGGTAGCATCCAGCTTTACTTATAGCCCTTTAATGCTTGGGAGGGCTTTTTTAGGTGTTGGCGATTTTAGCCGAGATATAAGTAACAATTCATCTGTGAGTGACTTTGTGAGCTCTTATGCATCTTTTCTATTTGCGCTAAATCCAAAAAAACTTCTATCGGCTCGTTGGATAGAGATTGGAAATTCAATTGATATTGCAAATGGCCTTAACTTAGAAGTTAAACTAGCTTTTAATAATGTAAAACCATTGGAAAATGGCAATATAAGAGTACTATCTCGCAGGCAGCCTAAGCCTAATATTCCAGAGAATATATATGGGGCAGTGCAACTAGAGCATAATAATTTAGAGTACTCTGCAACACTTCGGTATACTCCTAATTACTATTATAGAGTAGTAAAGGGCCGTAAGGTATATATAAGAAGTGCTTGGCCAACATTTGCCCTAAGCTCCAAGGGTACTTTAAGAAATGGCGATCCTGCTTTTGCTGAATGGGCAATGGCTACCCTTTCTGTGGCACAAAGGGTAAAGACTGGACTTTACTCACAATTGTTATATGATGCTCAGGTTGGTATTTTTTACAACAAGGAGAATATTTACCTAGACAACTACCACCATTTTAGAGCATCTGATATTATGGTTACCGAAAAAAATTTTGGCAGGGATCTACTACTTGCCAACCCCTATCTCTATTCCACGCCAAATGAGTGGGTAAGATATAATGCCGAGTTTAGGAGTGTATATCTAATTTTAAATTATTTGCCTTTTTTAAATAGTGCACTGTACAGTGAATCTCTCTATTTAAAAGGATTGTGGCTCCCAGACAAACGGGTTATTCACTCAGAAATTGGCTATTCATTTGGTATTCAGGGGTTGTTACGTGCGGGGATATTTACTGCGTTCGAAGGCAGTAGCTATATAGGAACTGGGCTACGCTTAGAAATTCCTATTCTCACGGAAGTTTACCGTTAGATAATATTTAATTCTCTTTTGAGTTTGCCGCTAAGGTAGTAGTTGAATATGTACTCACAAATTACTTTGGGGAAGTTATTATACTCTAAATCATGAATTTTTGCAGCAAGGGTTTCTGGAGTCTCTTGTGGTGTTAAAGCACACTTTACTTGAAAAAGATGCAGGCCGTTGTCGTATTTTTCATCTACAAGATGAATTGTTATACCCGATTCGTTCTCTTTGGCATCTATAATAGCTTGATGCACCGCATTGCCATACATTCCCTTTCCACCATATTTTGGGAGCAAAGAAGGGTGCAAGTTGATGATTCTTCCCTCATATCTCTTTACAAGCCTATCGGGGAATTTAACTAGAAAGCCAGCCAGGATAATAAAATGAACACTATTTTCTTCTAGTAAATTATCTACTGTGTGCTCTTCTTTTAGTTGCTTAGGGCTGAAGAGAGCTGTTTTTACATTTAAATTCTTAGCTCTTTTCAATACAAATGCATCTGGTTTATTTGAAAGAACAAGCTTTACATCAACTAAAGGGAGTGTTTTAGAATGATCTATTTTTGTACGATAATTATCAATAAGATAGGGCATAACCTCTGTTAGGTATCTTTTACCTTCTAAATATTTTATAATATTTTGTGCATTTGTACCCGAACCCGAAGCAAAAATTGCTATATTTATATTTTCCATTTTACCTATTTCATTGAATTGTGCAAAGATAAAGAAAAACAGATAAATTTAAGGGTGTACTTTATAATTATACTAGCTAAATTAAAAACACTATAAACCAGCTAATTGAACTTATACTGCCTTTATATTTTCATTTTTGAATATTTTTTTGTTTCTTTGCACACTAATTTTGAAATAACAAACAAATTTTATTAACTAATTATTTAGAATCATGGCAGACATAAATGCAAAGGTTAAAGCCATCATCGTTGACAAGTTGGGCGTTGAGGAATCGGAGGTAACTCCAGCAGCTAGTTTTACTAACGATTTGGGTGCCGACTCTTTGGACACTGTAGAACTTATCATGGAGTTCGAAAAAGCTTTCAGTATAACAATTCCAGATGAGGCTGCTGAGAAGATCGCTACAGTTGGAGACGCTATAACTTACATCGAGAACAATACCAAGTAATTTTCACAAGTCTTATGCAGTTAAAAAGAGTTGTAATAACTGGTATAGGGACAATTAACCCCCTAGGCCATAGCATTCAAGAGTATTTCGATAATCTAGATGCAGGTGTGAGTGGATCTAACCTTATTACCCGTTTCGACACTACCCTTTTTAAAACCAAATTTGCTTGTGAAATAAAGGACTACGATCCCACTAAATTCGGTATCGACAGGAAAGAAGAGCGAAAATTAGATCGCTTTACGCAGTATGCATTTATTGCTTCTGCTCAAGCTATCGCAGATAGCTCAATCGATATGGAAATTGAAAACCCCGATAGAATCGGTGTTATTTTAGGGACAGGAATTGGAGGTATTGAAACTCTATTCCAAGAAATTATGGGCTATTGCGAGGGAGGTAATGTTCCTCGTTTTAGCCCTTTTCTTATTCCTAAGATGATTCCCGATATTGCTCCGGGTATGATTGCAATGAAATATGGGTTCAGAGGTCCCAATTACACCACTGTATCGGCCTGTGCATCTTCTACTCATGCTATGATAGATGCATTTAATACTATTCGTTTAGGTAAGGCAGATTTTATTATTACGGGAGGTTCCGAGGCAGGAATAACAGTGCCAAGTGTTGGTGGCTTTAATTCTGCTCAGGCTATGTCTACAAACAATGAAAATTACAAGACGGCATCTAAACCATTTGATAATACCAGAGATGGATTTGTAATGGGAGAAGGTTCTGGTATTCTTGTTTTTGAAGAGTATGAGCATGCAGTTTCAAGAGGAGCCAAAATTTATTGTGAAGTAGCCGGTGGTGGAATGACTGCCGATGCTTATCATATCACTGCCCCACACCCACAAGGTTATGGTGCTATAAATGTTATGAAGCTTTCGCTTGAAGATGCTGGTCTAGATTTAGAGTCGGTAGATTACATTAATGTACACGGTACAGCTACTCCCCTTGGAGATATTGCCGAGCTCAGAGCTATTAAATCTTTGTTTGGAGAACACGCATACAAACTTAATATTAGCGCAACTAAATCTATGACCGGGCACTTACTAGGTGCTGCAGGCTCAATAGAGGCACTTGCTTGCATACATGCTATTGAATCTAGTATCATTCCTCCTACTATTAACTTTGAGCATGAAGATCCCGAAATTGATTACAAGCTAAACCTTACTCTTAATAAAGCTCAGAAAAGAGAAGTAAATGTTGCCATGAATAATACCTTCGGGTTTGGTGGCCACAACTCTTGTGTAGTGTTTAAGAAGATTAAATAGGTTTTAAAAATAGAAATAAAAAAAGAGGCTGTCTAAAAGTGGGCAGCCTCTTTTTTATATTATTATCTCTTATATTTACTAAGTTAGGGCATTACTGAGTAGGTGAGAACTAGTTTTGGATGGTTAACTGCGCCATTGCCGTTCAAGGTTGCTTTGGAGTAAAGGGTTGTCTGAATGTAATAATAGGTAGCTCCAGAGTAATAGTCGCTACTCTCAAATATTGGGGCAACATATGTTTGCAAATAGCTTCCAGTATAATTGCCTTTAAGTACTTTTTGGAGGTATGAACTTATATCCAATGAGTAATATTTAAGAGACCGGTTTATTGAACCATTGGATGCATAGTAAGATACATCGTCTATTGGTTCGTATACAATTGTTTTTCTACTGAGCGAGTCTATACGTGTACATAAGAATACTTGTGAGGGATAGTAGTTCAATCTAGTATAATCTTCGGGATATTCAAAAGGAAGACGAACCTCGGCCTTTGCAATTATGAGCTTGTTTAGGTCTGTATTGTTTTGAGCTGCCCAATTAGTTATATTGGTTTTAACTTCATTAAAATCTATGTAAGGTTTGATGCCAGCTAATCCCTCTAGGAATATTTTACTTTGAGGGTTTTTATTTTCGAGAGACTTGGAGGAGTGATCAAATCTGTTTATATGCATTCCATTGTCTGAAACATAATATATGAGAACACTATCTTTGTTTATATTCTTTTTGGAATCTACATGACGGTATGTCATTAGAAAGTAGATATTGCTAGGTGCTGTGTAGTTTATTCTGCCTCCCTCGAGTGACCCAGGCTTAGCAGAAGCTGTTATATACATACCTTTGAACCTCTTTAGGAAAATTGGCAAGCTATCTCTCTCTTCTTTTGTAGCCGAAATCAATTGTTGAGCATAATCTAAAGAGATATCCATCACTAGAGTATCACCTCCAAAAAATACGTTGCCACCTATATTCAGTGGCTGAGGTAAATAGTCTGAATCTGTAATGGAGTTATTGTAGCTAAGAGTTGAATCTAAATCTTTGGTTAGTTTGTAAACGTTAAAGTTTTGAGGTGTAAACTTATCTTCTTCATAAAAATATGTCTTTCCCTCTATTGTCATGTACATTTTAAAAGATTTTGCCAATGGTGATTCACCAAAATCAAGCTTTGGTGTCGATGGCATAAATTGAAATGCTGCAGAGGCTTGCATTGTGCCAAAGTCGGGATCTTTATAGGAGCCAATAACCAATGCTCCGGAATAGACTGTTTGTAAGCTATCTGAAAGCTTCATTTGAACAGGAAGGTCAAAAGCAACAGTATTAACCTTAAGGATATGATCGCTAGGAATAAGCGCAGACCCTGTGGTTTTGTCAGTTTCGATACAAGATGTTAAAAATAAAGCAGTTAGCGATAAGGCCGCTATAGAACGGAGAGTGTTCTTAATTATCATTTCTTAGAAAAAATTTTATCGTAAAATTTAATGTACTCATCCATATAATCTGTATTGTCGCCAGAAGTATCTATATAGTCAAGTGCGGGAAGAGAGTAGCTTTCTGCTATATCTTTCAACTGTTTGTCTATGTTCTCCTCGCCAATAATAACACCATTGGAGTACTGCATTGCTAATTTAGCAAGATTTATGCCATTTGCAGGAGCTAAAACATCTAAATCTTTATTTTTTATTCCAGGGACAATAATCCTAGATTTAGTTTGATCGCTAAAGTTCTGGTCTAGACCTTCGTTGTAAAGCGATAGTATAATTTTGCTATCTGCAAAGATAGGGTCATCGGCATATACTTTGCGAAGATAAAGTGGCAGAAAGTGAGATATCCATCCTTGACAGTGGATAATATCTGGTTTCCATCGTAATTTTTTCACTGTTTCTAGTACGCCTCTTGCATAGAAAATAGCTCTTTCGTCGTTATCTGGAAAGTAATTCGATTGTTCATCGCCATAAATATACTTACGTGCAAAATAATCTTCGTTGTCTATGAAATAGACTTGCATTCTAGCAGATGATATAGAAGAGACTTTTATTATTAAAGGCCTGTCTAAATCATTTATTACTATGTTCATGCCAGATAAACGGATTACCTCGTGAAGTTGATTTCTTCTTTCGTTTATGGTTCCGTACTTAGGCATAAAAGAACGAATCTCATAACCTCTCTCTTGCGTTCTCTGAGGTAAAAACCGTCCCACTTTAGATATTGTTGTTTCGGGTAAATAGGGATAAATTTCCGAGCTTACATAAAGAACTCTTTTGGGCTCACTCATTTTGTTGAAAAATTAATAGGAATTGTTTACAAAGATAATAAAATTAATTTAATAAGACATTTTATGTATCTTTGAACCTTGTTTAAAAGATGAAGAAAAGAGAGAAAAACATAGTATACAGAAGGCTCATTCAGTCTTATCTTTCATCGGTAATTAGCATTAGCATGGTTCTGCTTCTTGCCGGTCTTTCGGGTCTATTAGCTGTGAATGCAAAGGCCGTTTCGGCCTACTTTAAAGAGAATATTAAGCTCTCTATGATCTTTGAAGAGATAGCATCAGATGTAGAGGTCAAAGAGGTGTATAACCTTATTGCCAATAAGGAGTACGTAAAGAAATTAGATTACATTTCTAAAGAGCAAGGAGCACAAGAGATGAAAGAGATTCTAGGCGAAGATTTCTTAGATCTTTTTGAGGTGAATCCTATACCAGTATCTATTGACATATTTCTAAAAGCTAAGTATATAGAGAGTGACTCGCTTGCTCTAATCGAAAAAGAACTTGCTTTACTCCCACTAGTTAGAGAGATAGTTTATCAAGAATCTTTGGTGAAGGTGATAAACGATAATGTAGAGAAGGTGGGTTATGTTTCCGGGGTTCTTATTTTACTGCTCATGTTTATTTCGTTTGTACTTATTAATAATACTGTTAGATTGAATTTATACTCTAAGAGATTTGTTGTATATACAATGAAGTTGGTTGGCGCAAAACGTTCGTTTATAAGAAAACCTTTGCTTGTGAAAGGTTTATGGCAAGGCTTAGTTTCGGGTATAATTACTGTTGCTTTATTGGAAGTAGTGTTGCACCTAATGAAGAGAGATCTTCCCGAGCTATTTGCAATTCTAGATATGCAAATGATAATGTTTGTTTTAATTGCAGTTCCAGTATTGGGTATAGCACTATGTGTTTTGAGCACTTTCTTTATAGCCAATAGGTTAGTTTCTATGTCGGGAGACGATATCTACTATTAACCAAAATATGGCCCCTAATTATTTTAAAGACAATTATTATAAGTTTTTTAATATAAAAGTTTAATAACATGAATTCAGGAAAATTTGCAATACCTAGAAAAAATATTGTCTATCTATTGGCGGGGCTCGCCCTTATGATAGTTGGCTACATCCTTATGATAGGTGGTGGAACAACAGATCCTTCTGTTTTTCCAGAAAAGGAGATGTTTAGTTTTAGAAGAGTAACTCTTGCACCTCTGTTTATTCTCGCAGGGTTTGTGGTAGAGATTTTTGCAATAATGTATAAACCTAGGTCTAAATAAATGAATTTAATTGAAGCAATAATTCTAGGTGTAGTTCAAGGACTTACAGAGTTTTTACCGGTGAGTAGTAGCGGGCATCTCACAATAGGAAAAGAGTTACTCGGTATAGATAGTTCTAACCTAGCTTTTGAGATTACAGTTCATGCAGCTACTGTTTTGAGCACTATTGTTGCATTCAGAAAAGAGGTAACTGGCTTAATAGCTGGCCTTTTTAAATTTAAGATGAATGAAGAGACAACCTATATTCTTAAGATTGCTGTTTCTATGATTCCTATTTTTATTGTTGGAATTTTCTTTAAAGATTTTGTTGAATCTCTTTTTGGTGAAGGCCTCTTAATTGTGGGCTTTGCCCTTTTAGCAACAGCCTCTTTGTTATACCTTTCGGCAGTTATAAAGCCAAAAGAGAAGGGAATTACATTTAGGAATGCCTTCGTAATAGGAATAGCACAGTCTATAGCTGTTATTCCTGGCTTGTCGCGCTCTGGTGCAACTATTTCTACGGGGCTACTATTGGGCGTTAAAAGAGAGCATATAGCAAAATTCTCTTTTTTAATGGTCTTAGTCCCAATATTGGGAGAAGCCTTTCTTGAATTGATTTCGGGAGAGTTATCTGAAGTGAATGCCGGGATTGCAATGATTCCTCTTTTGGCCGGTTTTACAGCAGCCTTCCTTGCGGGATTACTTGCCTGTAAGGCTATGATTGCGTTAGTAAAGAGAACAAAACTAAAAGGATTTGCCATATATTGCGCCATTGTAGGTGTTGTGGCTATTATTTTTGCATATGTCTAATTCTAAACTATATTACTTTGTTTCTGATGTTCACTTAGGGTTACAAGCTTTTAACCCCCAGGAGAGAGAAAAGAGATTTGCAAACTTCTTGCACTCTCTACCAGAGAACACAGATTCTCTATATTTACTTGGAGATATATTTGACTTTTGGTATGAATATAAATATGTGATTCCAAGAGGATTTTCTAGAACCCTTGGAGCTCTAGGCAAGCTTTACGACAGAGGAGTAAAAGTATTCTTTATAAGAGGCAATCACGATGTGTGGACATATAATTTTTTACAAGCCGAACTTGGGATAAAGATACTTGAAGAGATGTCTGTTGTTACAATAGATGGGAAGAGTTTTTGTTTAGCACATGGCGATGAACTAACAGGTGAAAAACCTCACCTATTTCTTAAAAAGATTTTTAAAAATAGATTTTTACAGACTCTCTTTAGCGCAATACACCCTAGATGGGCTTTTGCAGTTGCCTCTAGATGGTCTAAACACAACCGGCTTACAAAAGGGATAGTATTTCCCTTTAAAGGAGTAGAGGCTCCTCTTTACTCGGTAGCATTGGAATACGAAAAGAAGAGAAAGATAGACTATTTTATATTTGGGCATATTCATACTCCGGGAAACAATCTTACTCCAGGCGGTGCCGGGTTTTATATTTTAGGAGAGTGGATTCATGGTTGCGACTATCTGGTATATAATAGCGCAGTTAGTGAATTGGAGTGGAGAAAGGGTTGATTGCAATATTAGTGCAATCATAATATTTAGTGAAATATTGAACCTAGTTAAATATTGAGTAGTAGAGATACTCAAAGGTGCCTCGGTGGTACATTTGCACCAACTCTTCTGTTAGCCTGTCTTGCCCAAATCTGTCGTACGGTTTTTTAAGATCAGACCCAAACACCTTTGCCACTCCTTGCCAAAAGCCAGCTGCTGCCCCTCCTCTGTAATTTCTAATGATGTAGTAAGAGCTTTGCCCTATTTCTCTATCTATTAGCCTAAGTAATAACTTGCCTTGAGAGAAAGTCATTTTTCTTAGTGGCTTCTCAAATTCAGCAAAAAGGTTGGCTTCAAAGCTTTTAATATACTTTTCTCTTTGCCGGTCATTAAACTTTGAATTTGTAAGGACGCTATCGGCCTCTTGTATTATATCTCTTGCTTTTAGAGCAAAAGGGTATGTCTTCTGAAAATTATAGACAAGCTTGTAAAACTCCCTCCATTCACGCCCTTTTTTGCGAGTATTATCCCACGAATAGTGATAAATTTCTCTTAGAGTAATTTGATAGACAGTATCTTTACCCTCTACTTTATAACCTATGGTATACCCTTTCTCTTGAGAGAGCAGGTGTTCTTGGAGGAATAAAAAGGGAAAAAGCAATACTATAAAAAATATGGTCCTACTCATAAAGACAAATTTATCTTTTTAAAATTAGATGTTCAAGAATCAGACCAAAAATACTATATTTGACTTCAAATGTATAACCTAATCTAAATTTAATCTAAACTTATGTTCTCTTCTGTGTATGGTCCTTGGACTTTATTTGTAGATTTCGGTCTTATTTTCGCTCTTTTACTTGCAGGTAAACTCATTCGGGTAAAGGTAAAATTTATTCAGAAACTCTTTATACCTCCTTCTCTTATAGCTGGTTTCCTTGGCTTGGCTCTAGGCCCAAACGGCCTTGATTGGCTCCCTTTTTCAGATCAATTGGGTACCTATGCTGGAATTTTAATTGCCCTGGTCTTTGCCTCGCTTCCGCTCTCTTCTCCAAAGTTTAGCTTTAAAGAGGTATCGGGTAGAGTGGGTCCAATTTGGGCATATGCGCAATTGGGAATGTTACTGCAGTGGGCTGTAATGGGTCTATTTGGTCTGTTTATCCTTAACTTTATATGGCCGCAGTTAAACTCGGCATTTGGAATAATGCTATCGGTTGGTTTCTATGGAGGGCATGGTACTGCCGCAGCAATAGGAGATGGGTTTGCTTCTTTGGGTTGGGAAGAGGCAAGGAGCCTAGGAATGACAACCGCAACAGTAGGGGTGGTTGTGGCAATTATAATTGGGTTGGTAATGATTAAAAGGGCTACCCTTAGAGGAGATACCTCTTTTATCCAAAACTTTGACGACCTCCCCAACGATTTGAGAACTGGACTAACACCTATAGATAAAAGGGAAGATGCAGGTATGAGTACTACATCTTCTATCTCAATTGATTCTTTGGCATTTCACTTAGCGTTTGTTTTTGTTGTGGCACTTATTGGTTACTTAATTAGCCAAGGTGTAAAGGTCTATAATCCTAAATTAGAAATACCTGTATTTTCGGCCTCGTTTATTGTGGGACTTATTTTCAAAAAAATATTTGATTCAACAGGTGTTTCAGATTATATCTGTCCAAAACAAACATCTAGACTGGGTAGTACTTTTACCGATTTACTTGTAGCCTGCGGTGTAGCTTCTATTAAGCTCGGTGTGGTTATTAAATATGCAGTGCCTTTAATAGTTCTTATAATTGTTGGTATTGTAGTAGTTTGGATAATCACTTTTTACCTTGGTAAAAGATTATGCAAGAGCTATTGGTTCGAGCGCTCTATCTTTGCATGGGGCTGGTGGACAGGAACAATGGCAATGGGCATTGCACTTATTAGAATTGTAGACCCTAAGCTTGAAAGTAAAGCAATGGACGATTATGCACTAGCATATTTGCCAATTGCCCCGGTAGAGATTCTAATTATTACATTTGTCCCTATGCTCTTTATGAATGGGCTAGGGATATGGCTGCTTGTTGCTTGTTTGGTAGCATCGGCATTAATAATTTTACTTGCAAAAAAAATGGGTTGGTGGATATCGCCAACAAAAAATAGTTCTACTAATTAAATATAAGATGAGATATGTTAAATATTCAGTTGTGTGGTTTTTATTAATTGCAGCTGTATTTATAGGGCACTCACAGGTGCTTTTTAGCCAAAACAGTACAAAAAGCCTTAAAGAGCTTCAAGAACAGGCCGATAGGATTCATAAAAGGATCTTTTCTATAGACACGCATAACGATACTGCGCTCTCTATTAATAATCCAAAAGAAGATCAAGGGGTAACAACCGGCCAGGTCTCTTTTCCTTTAATGAAAGAGGGTGGGCTAGATGCAGCTCTGTTTGCTATATATATAGGGCAGAAAGAGAGGGACAAAAAATCGTTAGACTCTGCAGTTGCATATGCTAAAGATAACTTACTTAAATTTAGAAGTTACGTAGAAAACTATAGAGGAGCTTCATTGGCTTATTGCTCAGAAGATTTACTTAGAAATAAGAGAAATGGAGTTACTTCGGTAGTGCTAGCTATTGAGAACGGCTATGCAATAGGAGATGACATTTCGAATCTTGAAATGTTTAGAGATATTGGAGTTAGGGCTATTACTATATGTCACAACGAGAACAATAATATTTGCGACTCTTCTAGAGACCCTAACGGGCCCGAGCATAATGGCCTTTCCCCATTTGGAAAAGAGGTTATAAAAGAGATGAATAGGTTAGGCATTATAATAGATGTGTCGCACTCTTCTGTTAAAACCTTATTTGATGTTTTAGAAGTTAGCGAGCGTCCAATTATGGCATCTCACTCTGGAGTTTGGGAAATTAAAAACCATCCAAGGAACCTGAGAGACCATGAGATTATTGCAATAGCAAAGGCGGGAGGCCTAATTCAGGTAGCTACTGGCCGATTTTTTCTTTCACACCTACCCAAAGATTCAGTTACAGTAAAACACTTGGCAGATCATATAGACTATGTGAAAAATCTAGTAGGTATAGATCATGTAGGATTGGGAACAGATTACGATGGTGGTGGTGGGGTTGTAGGAATGGAAAAAGCTTCTAAAATAAAAAATCTTACAATTGAACTTCTTAGGCGAGGATATACCGAAGAAGAGCTAGAGAAGTTTTGGGGGGCTAATTTTATAAAGTTCTTAAAAACACAGAATTTGTAAAAAAAAACTCATATCCTTTTGCACATTTAATTTTTTTGGTATATTTGCAACCCGTTAA
>CAZHHY010000005.1:0-22827 GCA_964532375.1 uncultured Muribaculaceae bacterium | reverse complement strand
GTAAACACAGAACAGCTATCTTCTCTGGCAAGTTCCAAAGCATTGACAAGAGCGCCCATGTTTATTTGCCAAGCAGTTTGTGGTTTTGTTTCTCCTACAGCAGAGAGCAAAGCCGCTAAGTTATATATTCTATTAATTTTATTGTTTGCAACTACATCTCTGTAAGATTTTACATCTAGTGCATCTAACACTACTGCGCGTGAACTCTCTTTTAGCCTAGCTACATTTTCTTCTTTGAGATCTGCAGCTATTACGTTATCTTGTCCATAGATAGATTGTAGGTGTGGTATTAACTCAGCACCTATTTGTCCTCCGGCTCCTACTACTAAAATGTTCATTCAGTTTTATAATTAAATATATATTGTAAGTAAAATCAACTACAAAAGTACGAAATATGTAGTAATTATTGATATTTCTTTAACTATTTTTGCGTAATGGATACGAAAAAGTTACATATAGCTTTATTAGAGTATGCAAAGGAGTTGGGCTTTGCATCTTTAGGCGTCATTCCCGTTAGTTTAATGAAGAAAGAGAGTGAATATCTCACCGCTTATTTAGAACTATCATATAACGGAACAATGGGGTATCTCAATAGAAATAGAGATATAAGAGAAAATCCTGAATTGCTTTTACCTGGAGCTAAAAGTATTATTGTTGTTCTGGAGCCATATAAGCCAGCAGTAAAGCAGAGTTTAGATAAACCTAGAATTGCCACTTATGCATATGGAAAAGATTATCACTACACCATTAAAGAAAAACTTAAGTTGTTATCTAAAAGGCTTAAAGAGTACGACGGTAATTCAAAACATAGGTTATTTACAGATTCTGCACCAATATTTGAACGGAGTATGGGAGTAAAAGCGGGGTTGGGTTTTATAGGTAAGAATACTTTTTTAATAAGTAAAGAACATGGCCTTCATACTCTTATTGGTATAATTATTACAACTACAGAGTTGGATTATGCATCAAATTCAGATGAACTTCAAAATTTATGTGGCTCTTGCACTAAGTGTTTAGATGCTTGCCCCACAGGTGCGTTAGTTGCACCTTTTAAGTTAGATGCAAGAAAATGTATCGCCTATAAAACTATTGAATCTAAAGAAGAGTATGACATATTAGATGAAAACGACATTAGGCTGGGGATGATATTTGGTTGCGATATTTGTATGGATGCTTGCCCTTGGTCAAGAAAAGGAGAAGCCGCAAATAGAGATGGGTTTTTACCTCTTATGTTAGATGGTCATTTGGCATTGATAGAGGTAGATGCATCTTTCTGGCTAGAACTAGACCAAGATACATTTAAAGAGCAATTTAAAGAGAGCCCACTGGTGCGAGCAGGGCTAGAGAAATTAAAAAACAATGTAAGACATGAAATGGCAAACAAAAATTGAGATTACACCTCTAAAAGAGAAGATATCTTATAGTGATAAGATCTTGTTTATTGGCTCTTGTTTTGCAAGTGAGGTTGGCACTCAAATGAAAGATTTAAGATTTGATGCAATGGTGAATCCATTTGGAGTTATGTTTAACCCAGCATCGGTTGCGTTGTCACTTGAAAGACTAGATAGTTGTACTTTTTTTGTAGAAGAAGATATTTTAGTTGCCGGTGACTTATATAAAAGCTTTTATCATGGGAGCGAATTTGCTTGGGAATCTAAAGAGGAGTTTCTTAAATCTAACAATGATATTCTAAAGAAGGCCTCCTGCCATTTTCATAATTGCAACCAAATAGTTGTGACATTGGGAACATCTTGGGTTTTTGAAGAGAAATTGACAAAACGAGTTGTTGCTAATTGCCACAAGGTTGCTGCGGCTAATTTTGAAAGAAAATCTCTCTCTAGCGAACAATCGGTAGCTCTACTGGCTCCATACATTCAAAAGCATAAAGATAAGCAGTGGATATTTACCGTTAGCCCGGTAAGACACCTAAAAGATGGTGCGCATGGTAATCAGTTAAGTAAATCTAGGTTACTTATAGCTGCCGATTCGCTTGTTAATTCATTTGCTAATGCAATCTATTTTCCGGCATATGAATTATTCATGGACGAACTTAGAGATTACAGGTTTTATGCATCAGACATGGTGCATCCCTCTATAGATGCAATTAAATATGTTTGGGAGAAATTCCGTGAATTTGCAATTGACCCTACTTGCGAACAAAAGATGAAATTGATAGACTCTTTAAATCAAATGAGAAAGCATAGGCCTTTGTTTCCGGGAAGCAAAGATTTTAAAGAGTTTTTGAATAAGATAGAACAATTAGAAGAAAAGGTATCTAAGACATAGCTGTAAGTGCCTAATTAGGGAGTTTGCATTTTGGGAATTTATTTTGGAGCTTCTTTTTAGTCAATTTTCTATAATGCCAAGAGTAGTAGCTCAATATTAGTCTAGTAATAATAATTGTTGCGCATAAATTAATGCATATTTTGCTTTGTTATTCAAATTAATAACTATATATTTGTGACGAACACAGTTAACTCAACATCCTAACAAATAAATTATGAATAAGGCAGAATTAATATCAGCAATTGCAGCTAAATCTAACCTAACAAAAGTAGATTCGAAAAAAGCTCTAGACGCATTTATCAGCGTAGCCGGTGAAACTCTTAAAAATGGCGACAGGCTTACTCTTGTAGGCTTTGGATCTTTCTCGGTAACAGAGAGAAATGCACGTAGTGGTCGTAACCCACGTACAGGTTCAACCATACAAATTGAGGCTAAAAAGGTGGTTAAATTTAAACCTGGAGCCGAACTAGAAGAGATGGTTAAATAAGTTGCTCTGCAAAACTTTTAAAGACGCCTTTACACAGGGGCGTCTTTTTTGTTTTAAATATTAGCTTAATTGGATGTTAAAATTGCTTTTAGTATGCCGAAAAAATAATTAAAGGAGCATTTATAGAGAGATCTAGCTGGTAGGAATTCTCTTCACACTCATTTAAGCTGGCTTTCCACCAACTGTCGAATACAACATTGTCTAGTGGGTACTTTAGCCTTTTAGATTTTATTTTGAGATTACTCTCTAGCGAGAAGAAAGAAATTTGCTGCTTAGGCTCGCAATCGAATATACCTCCTGTAAAAACAACTTTGAACTTACCATAATTTGTAAGTAATTCTATAGGAATATCTGTTAGGGTAGAATATTGGGCTAGTAACGAAATGTTGGCTAAAGAGTGATCTTCTCGCATACCGGTTGCCCCTAGAATAGTTATTGAACTAGGCTTTAGCTCGAGTGCATAATGGAAAGCTTTAGTGAGATCGTTGCTCTCTTGACAGTTAGATTTAAAAATGATATCGCTATATTTTTGTTGTATCTCGGTAGAGAGAGAGTCCATATCTCCAACAATTGCACATGGCTGCATGCCTGCTGCAAGTAGCTTAGCAGTAGCTCCATCGCAGCATATTATTTGACTCGAAGTTCTAAGTTTGGTAAGAGGAACGGTATGAGCGGGAAATTCTCCGTTGGCAAGTATTACTATAGAGTTATTATCTTTAATCATTAGAGTTTTCTTGAGTATTGAGTGTTTTTTTGGCAATTGGCTCTAGCGAAAAGCTATAGCTTTGTGCATCTTTGAAACCTGCTAGAAAATCTTTAATGAAAAGCCTCTTTTTTCCAGCGGCCTGTAAAGAGATTATATCTAAAGAGCCGTTTGCGCAGCCGGCCCGTAGATAATTTTTACCATCGGTTTCAATTTGCCCTGGCAGCAATTTAGTTGATGAATTGCTATGTGCTGCTTCAAATATTTTTACCGGTATTAATTTAGTGGTATTTTCCAAAATAGAATGGGCTGCCGGGTATGGGCTCAAGCCTCTAATTAGGTTAGCTATTTCTAACGATGTGAGCTGCCAGTTTATAGCACCTGTTTCTTTGGTTAATTTTGGCGCTATTTTTAATGCAGAGCAGTTTGTATAGCTCTGCTGTTCAACAGCATTGACCTCTCCTTTGATAAGAGCGGCTACTGTTTTAATAACAAGATTTGCGCCCATATTCATAAGCTTATCGTGCAAATCTCCAGCGTTGTCGCTCTCTGCTATTTCACACTCTTGATTAAACAATATTTTTCCTGTATCTATGTTTTCATCTATTAGAAATGTAGTGACGCCACTAATAGTTTCGCCGTTAATAATAGCCCAATTTATGGGGGCTGCACCACGGTACATAGGTAATAGAGAAGCATGAAGGTTAAAAGTTCCAAGTTTAGGAATTGACCAAACTGCCTTTGGTAGCATTCTAAATGCTACCACTATGAATAGATGAGCATCGAGTGCCTTTAGCTGTGCAATAAACTCTGGATCTTTAAGCGATTCGGGTTGGAGAACTCTTAGGCTATTCTCTACAGCGTATTTTTTAACATCACTTTGCGCTATTTTTTGACCTCGGCCCACTGGTTTATCTGGAGCGGTAACAACAGCACATATGTTATAGCCTGCTGCCAATAGTGATTTTAAAGGGGCTACCGCAAATTCGGGAGTGCCCATATATACAATTTTACTATTTTTCACCCTTATATCTATTAATACGATTCATGATTTTTTCAAAAAACATAGTATAGGCATCGGCATTAAAGAGAGACGAATCTTTAGTAGATTTCCAAGTAAGGTAAACTCCAATAGGGAAAAGCACCATAGAAGAGATTAAAGTTCCAATTGCTGGAGTTATTACGCCATCGGTAGCTAGTTTTTTACCACTTATATCTACAACCCAATAGACAACAAAGAATAACATAGAGACTATAACGGGAGTTCCTAACCCTCCTTTTCTAATAATAGCACCCAGGGGAGCTCCTATAAAGAAAAATATTAGGCAAGCTATAGAGAGTGTGAACTTTCTAAATGTCTCAATCTTAATTTTCCGTAGTGGATATACATATTGGTGTTCTTCTATTTGGAAATTATCTAATAAAGTTATTGCACTCTCTAGTTGGCCAAGAACCATTTTTAGATTATTACTTTGTTCTTGCAATGATTTCCACTGAAATAAAGAGTCGTATTCAAGAGTGTTTGTATAGTTTTTAGCATAGGTGGTATCTAGCTCGTTGCTATAAGACAAACCTCCACCACTAACTAAATTGCGGTACTGATATAGTTTTACTTTAACGTATGATGAGTCTAATGAATCTTGCGCACTCTTTAGCTGTTTTAAATTTTGTGCCATAACTTGGTCGCTAAAACGCCCCTCGTCGCTTCTTTCAAATGCGTAGTTAGAGAGCGAGATTATAATCTCTTGCTTTTTAAATCCAATACGTTGAAAAGTGAATAAAGTATCGGTGTAACCAAAGTTGCGGGGCTCCTCTTCGTAGGAGTATCCATCGTACAGGGTAAAGAGTAAGTTTTGTTTGTCTGCAGTAAATTTAATCATTCCAGAATCGGCAAGTGTTAGGCTAGTATTACCTTTCCCCTCATCTTTATGGGTATATACCATAACATTGTAAATAGCACCTGTCTCTTCGTTCCTACTACCTATTCTAATGTTGTAGCCATCTATCCCATTGTAGAAAATTCCAGTTGGAATTCGTATCTCCTCTTTAGTATTGCTTATATCGTCTCTTAAAGAGTAAATCTTATTATATGATACTGGTATTAAATTATTAGAGGCGAAGAAAGCGCCTATACTTAAAAAGATAGAGACAACTATTAGAGGCATAAGAATTCTTTGGAGCGAAATGCCAGCAGCTTTCATTGCTAGTAGCTCGTTATCTTCTCCCATGCCCCCTAGAGTCATTATAGAGGCTAAAAGAGTTGCTATTGGAAGTGCTAAGGGGATTAGGGTGGCCGAGCCCCAAGCAAGGAACTCTAAGATAACCCAAACGCTTAATCCCTTTCCTACGAGTTCGTCTATGTATAGCCACAAAAACTGAAGCATCAAAGCGAAAACCACAATGAGAAACGTAAGGACAAAGGGCCCTAAAAACGACTTGATTATAAATCTGTCTAATCTCTTCAAGAGTACACTGTTTTGTTTTATGCCTGTTTAGAGGCAAGCTCTATTAGTTTTTCCATTGCATAATCTATGCCCTCAATGTTTTTACCTCCAGCTGTAGCAAAAAACGGTTGGCCACCACCGCCACCACTAATGAGCTTGGCAGCCTCTCTTATATCTTTAGATGCGTTGCAGCCATGAGCTACAAGATCGTCTGTATACATAAGTGCAAGATAAGGTTTGTCACCCTCGATACAGGCAGCAATAAATGCAGATTCTGTGAGTTCGTTTCTAAGCAAGAAGGCTACATTCTTTATAACTTCGGAGTGATATTTTCCTTTTAACAAGTATAAATTCACACCATTAATATTGTGCTTTTCAGACAAGATTTTATCTTTCAGTTGAACTGCACGGTCTTTCATTGCATCTTCTACTTTCTTTCGAAAAACTTCGTTTTCGTTTACAAGTTTCTCTATTGCACCCACCATGTTTGGGCTATTACTTAGTAGAAGCCTTGCGTTTTTCATTATATCCTCTAAATCTGCTACGATTTTTTCGGCATAAATTCCAGTTGTAGCCTCTATTCTTCTTACCCCAGCTGCAATTGCACTCTCAGATATAATTTTAAATAACCCTATGTTGCCAGTTGCGGGTGCGTGAGTACCACCACAAAGTTCTACCGACTCTCCAAACTTAATTACCCTCACATTATTACCGTACTTTTCTCCAAAGAGAGCTATTGCACCCATCTCTTTGGCCTTGTCTATAGGAATTTCTCGCATATCTACTTGCGCTATATTTGCGCGGATATAAGAGTTTACAAGATGTTCTACCTCTCTCAATTTTTCATCTGAAATTTTCTCGTAATGTGAAAAATCGAACCTAAAATGAGATGGCCCTACTAACGACCCTTTTTGTTCTATATGCGAGCCAAGAATTTCACGAAGAGCTTTGTGTAAAAGGTGAGTTGCTGTATGGTTATTGGCAATATTTATTCGCCTCTCTTTGTTTACTGTTGTTGTGAAGGTAGCCTCTAAGTTGGTAGGTAATTTTTCACAAATGTGAATTGTTAAGTTATTCTCTTTTATTGTATTAATGATTGGAGTAACTTCGTTTGTGTTTGATGTTAAAATTCCGGTGTCTCCAACCTGGCCACCACTTTCGGCATAGAACGGACTCTTGTCTAAAACAAGCTGGAATAGATTTTTATCTTTATTTTTGACAGTTCTATAACGTACAATTTGAGATTCATCTTCTGTCTTTTCGTAGCCAGTAAATTGAGCCTCTTTGTAGGGTCTTATCTCTACCCAATCTCCCTCTTGAGAAGAGGTTGCTTTTCTACTTCTAGCTTTTTGCTTTTCTAATTCTTGCTCAAATTGAGCATGATCTATGGTGAACCCTTTTTCTTTAGCAATTAGCTCACTCAAGTCTATTGGGAACCCAAATGTATCATAAAGAGTAAATGCATCTTCTCCAGAAATCTTATGATTATTTAAATTCTTTTCCATTAAGTTGTCGAGAAGTTTTATCCCTTTATCTAGGGTTCTTAGGAAAGATTCCTCTTCGTCTTTGATGACCTTTTCTATGAAGCTCTGTTGTGAAACTAATTCTGGGAAAGCCTCTCCCATCTCTTTCACCATCTTAGAGACTAATTTGTAAAGCAAAGGTTCCGAGCAGTTTAAAGAAGTATAGCCATAACGTACAGCACGTCTAAGAATTCGTCTAATTACGTAGCCGGCTTTTACATTCGAAGGTAGTTGCCCATCTGTAATGGAAAAAGTAATTGCACGAATATGATCTGCAATTACTCGCATTGCTATCTCTGTTTGTGGGCTTTCTGTATAGCTCTTGCCTGTGATGTTAGAGATCTCTGCTATCATGCCCGAGAAAACATCGGTATCGTAATTACTTTGTTTTCCTTGTATTGCCATGCATAGCCTTTCTAGGCCCATTCCTGTATCTACATGTTTCTCTGGAAGGGGAACTAGTTGGCCGTTTGCTTTGCGATTATATTGCATAAATACAAGATTCCATATCTCGATTACTAGATGGTGGCCCGCATTTACTAACGATGCTCCATCTACTTGGGCTCTCTCTTGGTCGCTTCTTAAGTCAATGTGAATTTCGCTACAAGGGCCACAAGGGCCAGATTCTCCCATCTCCCAAAAATTGTCTTTTTTATTGCCATTTATTATTCTATTTTGAGGTAGATATTTAAGCCATTGGTCACGAGCCTCGGTATCGGCTAAGAGATTGTCTTCTTGGCTACCTTCAAATATAGATGCATAGAGCCTACTACTATCTAATTTATAAACTTGGGTGAGTAGTTCCCATGCCCAAGCAATTGCATCTTGCTTGAAATAATCTCCAAAACTCCAGTTCCCAAGCATTTCAAACATGGTGTGGTGGTAGGTGTCGTGCCCAACCTCTTCTAAATCGTTATGCTTACCGCTAACTCTAAGGCATTTTTGAGTGTCGGCAACCCGTCTATAAGTAGGTTCGGAATTTCCTAAAAACCAATCTTTGAATTGATTCATGCCGGCATTTGTAAACATTAGAGTAGGGTCGTCTTTAACTACCATTGGCGAAGATGGCACTATTGTATGTCCTTTCTCTTCGAAAAAACGTAAAAAACTGTTTCTTATATCTTTTGATGTCATAATCGCACTAGAAATTAATAGAATTGAATATTTAAATATGCACAAAAATAGGTTTTTATTTAAAATTATATAAATTTGCACTGAATAAAGAGCCTAAATTTATAATGTCTAAAAATAAAAAGTACAAATTTAACCATGAAACCCTAGCTTACGAGATTCATAAGATCCCGGCAAGAGTAAGGTTATCAAAGGGTTTCTTGTTTTTTTTAATTAGTATTACTATCTCTTTGGGGTATTATTTTATATATACAGAATATTTTAAAATTGAGACTCCAAAGCTATTATCTTTAAAAAGAGATAACGAAGAGATGGCAAGTCGCCTAGAACTTATCAATAGACGGTTCGAGGCGCTCACCCAATCTTTGCATTCTCTTGAAATGAGAGATAATTATGTTTATCGTCCTATATTTGGAATGGAGGAAATTCCTCAAGATATTAGAAATGCAGGTTTTGGAGGTACAGAGCGCTATTCATATTTAGAAAATTTCGAAAAATCGGGAATATTGAGTAGAACAGCTTATAATTTAGACGTTCTTTATAAGAAAGCATATGTTCAAACTCGCTCTTTTGACGATCTTATTCAATTGGCTCACAATGCAGATGAAATGACTCTATGCATACCTGCAATACCTCCTGTAAATATTGGTAGTAAAAAATTACGTTTTGCTGGAGATTTCGGTTACCGTAGAGACCCATTTCATGGAGATTATAGGATGCATAGCGGGGTAGACCTTGCTGGTCCTGTTGGAGAGAGTATATATGCTACTGGAAATGGAAAAGTTATTGAGGTTGGTCACGACTTCTTTGGATATGGCAACTTTATTATGATAGATCATGGGTTTGGATATAAAACAAGATATGCTCACCTTAAAAACGCTACCGTAGCTATTGGCCGTATTGTGAAAAGAGGAGAAGCAATTGGTATTTTAGGAAATACAGGGCGTTCTACAGGCCCTCATATACACTATGAGGTTATCTATAAAAACAAACCTGTGAACCCATTGAATTATTACAATAGAGATCTAGATGAAGAGGGCTTTCTTGCCCTGATTAACTCTGCAGGTTAGCAATGAGCAAATATAAATTTAATAGGGAGCAGCTCGAGTTTGTAGAAGACAAGTTGGGGCTGTTTGGGTGGTTCAAAACCATCTTTAAGTACATTTTGTTAAGTGTGCTTCTTGCTATACTTTACTATATAATCTTTGCCATTTTTGTTAATACTAGAGAAGAAGAGAGAATCTTAAGAGAGAATGAAATTCTTAATGCAGAATACAGGCGCTCACTTGAAAAGCTAGACATTCTAGATAATGTAATTTTAGATCTTCAACAGAAAGATAGAGAGATTTATATGAATATTTTTAAATCAAACCCTCCCGATCTTTTAAATGAATATAATCCTAAAATATATGTGCAGCTAGATACATCTTCAGATGTAACTTTGGTAAACTATACTGCTAATCGGATTAATTTTACTCGTTTTCTTGCTCAAGAGCAAGGTAAAAGAATTGATATGATCTACTCGGCGTTGAAAAGCAATAAAACCTTAGAATTTATTCCAGCTATACTGCCAATTAAAGGAATGAGTGTTTCACAAACTGGTGCAGGTATGGGCCAAAAGATACATCCATTCTATAAAACTAAAAGTGAGCATACTGGGATAGATTTTCTAGCAGGTTTGGGAACAGAGGTGCTTGCAACTGCCCAGGGCGAGGTTACAGAGGTTATTCGTTCTGATAGAGGTAGAGGTAATCAAATTAGGATAGATCATGGCACAGAGTATCAAACCTACTATGCTCACCTGGGAGATATATTGGTAAGAAAGGGGCAAAAAGTATATAGAGGGAATGTTATTGCAAGAGTTGGTAATAGTGGCCTCTCTTTTGCACCTCATTTACATTACGAGGTGAGTAGAAATGGAAAGATTTTAGATCCTGTGAATTATCTTTTTGCTACACTTACTCCTGGAAACTATAGAGAGATGCTCATAACAGCGCTCAATAGCGGACAATCGCTCGACTAAAAAATTCATAAAGTATAAATTTTTAATTTTTACCGTTATGCCATATAAAGAATTTAAAGTAGAGAAGCTTTTCTATTCAATAGGAGAAGTGGCAGAGATGTTAGATGAAAATACCTCGTTGGTAAGATTTTGGGCTAAATCATTCCCAGAGTATATAAAGCCTGCTCGGAACAAAAAAGGCAATAGACTTTTTACAGCTCAAGATCTCTCTAATTTTAAAATTATTCATTATCTTGTAAAGGATGTAGGTATGACTTTAGAGGGCGCTGCCAAAAGATTAAAAGACAATAAAAGCGGTGTAGATAGACGGGTAGATGTAATAAACCTTCTTACCGGTATAAAAGAGAATTTAGAATCGGTATCAGATTCTTTATAAATAGTGTATGAGAGCAAAAGAGATAATTTCTATTTTCGAAGAGTTTGCCCCTTCTAATATTCAAGAGAGTTGGGACAATTCGGGCTTAATGGTAGGCGATGTTTCAATGGAGGTTAACAAAGTACTTCTTAGCCTAGACTTTACCGAGCAATTGGTAGAGGAAGCTATAGAGTGTGGCGCAAATATGATAATTACCCACCACCCATTGCTGTTTAAAGGGGTAAAGAAAATAGGTACAGATACTTACATAGAACGTATTATTACTAAGCTTATTAAAAATGACATTATTGCTTACTCTATGCATACAAATTTAGATAAGGTTCCACGGGGGGTGAGCGGTCTCATGGCAGATAGGATAGGCCTTATAAATCAAGAAGTTTTAGAGAGCGAATCGCAAGAAGAGATAGGGTTAGGTATAGTTGGAGATCTCAAAGTTCCTCTATCTGCTGAAAATTTTATAACAATGCTTAAAAAACAATTTTCGCTAGAATGCCTCAAAAGCTCTTCTCCAATAGACAGCCATATTAAAAGAGTTGCACTTTGCGGAGGTAGTGGTTCTTCATTAATCTCTTCTGCAATTAAGTCTGGTGCTCAAGTATACATTTCTGGCGATATCTCTTATCATAACTTTTTTTGTGAAAAAGATTTTATGATTATGGATATAGGCCACTACGAGAGCGAGATAGAGGTGTTAGACTTAATGATGAATATTATTTTGAAAAAAATGCCTAACTTTGCAGTTCGCAAAAGTGAAATAAATAATAATCCAATATATTATCATTAATAGATTATGTCAGCAGCCAAATCAAAAGCACCTATAGAGACCCCGTTAGACGGTGGTACTTTTATTTCATTACAAAAGAGTTCGGCCGAGGGCGACCTTACAATGGAATCTAAACTTAATTTGCTCTATCAGCTTCAACAGACCGATTCTCAAATAGATCAAATTCACTTACTTAGGGGTGAATTACCTCTAGAGGTGCAGGATTTAGAAGATGATCTTCTAGGTCTTACAACTAGAACAGAAAATCTACAGTCAGAAATTAAAGAGATAGAGAAAACTATATCTCAAAAGAAAATAGACCTAGAAAACTCTAAAGCTCTTGTAGAAAAATACACTGCACAGCAGAATAATGTAAAAAACAATAGAGAGTATGATTCACTTTCAAAGGAGATAGAATTTCAGGGATTAGAGGCTCAACTTTCCGAAAAAAGAATTAAGGAGAATGCCTTTATTCTTGCAGAGAGAAAAGTGGTATATGCCGAGACCTTAAAAGCTCTAGAAGAGAGAAAGCTAGATTTAGAGAATAAAAAGAAAGAGCTAGACTCTATAGTTGCAGAGACATCTAGAGAAGAAGATGAGCTCAATAAATTTTCTGAAGAGCTTCAAAGCCAAATAGATGCACGTCTTTTGGCAGCATATCATAAGGTAAGATCAAATGCTAGAAACGGGCTTGCCGTAGTAACAGTACGTAGAGATGCATGTTCGGGCTGTTTTAATAAAATACCGCCTCAAAGGCAAATGGATATTGCTTCTAGCAAAAAAATTATTGTATGTGAATATTGTGGAAGAATCTTGGTTAACACAGATTTCGAAGCCGAAACAGAATAGATGAGAACTATGCCCTATACTATAAGGGATATGTTCTTTAAGCATATAGCGCTTACTTCCCCCTCTCCTTTGGGCTTAGAAATTCAAAGGGCAAAGGGGGTTTTTTTATATACTCCCGATAATAGAAAAATTATAGATTTGGTCTCTGGTGTATCTGTCTCTAATGTAGGTCATGGAAACCAAGAGATAATTGATGCAGTCAAAGAGCAGGTAGAGCGGCATATGCATTTAATGGTTTATGGCGAGGTTATTCAGGCTCCTCAAAGTGAACATGCTGCGCTACTTACATCTCTTTTAGACTCTTCTTTAAACAGTGTATACTATGTTAACTCGGGTAGCGAAGCTATTGAGGTAGCAATGAAATTGGCTAAAAGGGTAACAGGTAGAAGAGAGATGATCTCTTTTTACAATGGTTACCATGGAAGTACTCATGGGGCGCTTAGTATGATGGGCAGCGAAGAGTATAAAAACTCATATAGACCGCTACTACCTGGAGTGAGCCATATAAGATTTAACTCTTTTGAAGACCTAGAGCTAATTACAGATAAATGTGCGTCTGTTCTTGCCGAACCAATAATGGCAGAGGCGGGCGTTTTTGCTCCTAAAGATAATTATTTAAGTGCTTTAAGAGAGAGATGCAATCAAACAGGCACACTCTTGATTTTCGATGAAATTCAAACAGGTTTTGGTAGAATTGGCAGTATGTTTGCTCATCAAAAATATAATGTAATTCCAGACATTATGACTCTAGCCAAGGCTCTTGGAGGAGGAATGCCTTTAGGCGCAGTGGTCTCCTCTAGTGAATTAATGAGCAAATTCCAATCTAATCCGGTTCTTGGGCATATAACAACTTTTGGCGGCCATCCTGTTTGCTGTGCTGCCGCTTTAGCCTCACTTAAAATCTTATTAAAGGAAGATTGGATTGAGAAGGTTAATGAAAAGAGTGCTATATTTGCACGTGCTCTAGAGGGGCATTCATTGGTGAAAGAGATAAGAGCACAAGGGCTCCTCATTGCTGTAGACCTCAAGAAAGAACGGTATGCCTTAGAAATTCTTCCTCTGTTGCTAGAAGAGGGAGTATTAAGTGATTGGTTTCTTTTTTATGACTCGGCATTTAGAATTGCACCGCCTCTCTCTATCTCAAAAGAAGAGATTGAAGCGGCCCTTAAGGCAATACTTAGGGCGTTAGAAAGAATAAAAATATAGTGTAAATATGGCAAAAAACATAGGGAGGGGAAAGTCTAAGACCGAGACTAATTTTGAATCGCTAGGTCTAGAAATGGGGAAGAAACCACCTCAAGCATTAGATATAGAAGAGGCAGTTTTGGGAGCTCTTATGTTAGAACCCTCTGCCGTTACAGATGTTTTAGATATTATAAGCCCAGATTGTTTTTACAAGGAATCTAACAGAAAGATTTTTACGGCAATATCTTCATTAGCGTCTAAACACGCCCCTGTAGACATTTTCACTGTTTCCGAAGAGTTGAAAAACAGTGGTGATTTAGAATTAGTGGGTGGGGCATCATTTCTAAGCCAGTTGAGTATGAAAATTGGTGCTGCGGCACATATAGACTACCATGCTAAGCTTCTTCTTCAAAAATATATTCAAAGAGAATTAATCTCAATTTCCTACGGAGTCCAAAAAGAGGCCTTTGACGACGCAGTTTCTGTAGACGAACTATTAGATACTACACAGCAGAAAATCTTCACTTTGGCAGATAGAAACATGCGGAAAGATTCGCAGGTTATTCAATATGTTATAAATGAAGCTATAAATGATTTAGAGAGAGACCAACTTAGAACAGATGGGCTAAGCGGCCTGCCCTCTTGTTATACTTCTATAGATAACGTTACTCTAGGGTGGCAACCTTCTGATTTAGCAATTGTAGCCGCCAGGCCCTCTATGGGTAAGACTGCTTTTGTGCTTACAATGGCCCGTAATATGGCAGTAGAGAAACAGATTCCGGTAGCTTTTTTCTCGCTAGAGATGTCAAGTGTTCAGCTTGTAAAGCGTTTAATGATTAGCGAAACGGGTTTAGATGCACGTAAAATTAAAGGCGGTAGCAAGCTAAAAGACTATGAGTGGGAGCAATTACACACTAGGTTAAAAGATTTGGTAAAAGCACCTCTTTATATAGACGACACACCTTCTCTCTCTGTGAACGAACTACGTTCTAAGGCTAGGAAACTGGTTTCGATACACGGCGTAAAAATGATTATTATAGACTACCTCCAACTAATGTCTGGGCCTCCAGAATTAAGAGGAATGAGAGAACAAGAGGTATCTGCAATCTCTCGTTCACTTAAGGCTATTGCTAAAGAGCTTAACATACCGGTTATAGCTCTCTCTCAATTGAGCCGTGCGGTAGAGACTAGAGGGGGGTCTAAAAGACCTCAATTAAGCGACCTTAGAGAGTCTGGGGCAATCGAGCAAGATGCCGACCTTGTGCTCTTTCTTCACCGTCCAGATTATTATGGAACTGGCGAAGAAAATATTGCAGCTACGGGTTTGACAGACGTTATTATTGCTAAACATAGAAATGGTGCTGTATGTGATGTTCAGTTACGCTTTAGAAGCTCAGAGGTGAGGTTTGTAGACTCCAACGAACCCGACTTATCTATGGATGCTTTTGGAGGTGCAGTTGAAACCTACCCATCTAAAATGAACCATCAAGAATTTCGTTCTAACTCAGAATTTGAATCGGACTTTTAATATATGAGATTAATATCTGTTATTATATTTGTATCACTCTCTTTTGTAGCTCTTGAAGCTCAAACGAAGCAAAAAAAAGAGCCTCCATGTATTCCGGTAAATAATATTTCGGAAGCAGCCAGAGCATATAAAGATGGCGAGTTTCTTCGTTATAAGATACACTACGTGTGGGGAATGATTCAGTCAGACGTGGGCGAGGCTAGGGTTAAAGTTACTAGAAAAAAACAGCCACCATATGGAGATCATTTTCACTCGGTAATTAATGGCGAAACCTATAAGTTCTACGATCTTTTCTTCAAAGTAAGAGATTTGTTCGAGGCAAAGTTTAATACAACTAACGGAAGGCCCTACTACTTTCATAGAGATATTGCCGAGGGTAGATATCGAATGAAAAATACCTATAATTACAATAATGACTATTCTATTCAAGCTCGTGTGCAAAGAAAAGAGGAACCTATAGTAGATACTCTCATACAAGCATCGGAATGTACTTTCGACCTTGTCTCGCTCTTTTATTTTGTAAGAAATTTAGATTATTCTAAAGTTCCCATTGGAGTGAATCAACCAATAACATTTGCAATTGATAAAGAGATTTTTAACGTCTATTATAGATATGAAGGGAAAGAGATTAAAAAAATTCCTGGATTAGGACACTTTCATACTCTTAAATTTGCAGCTAAGGTTATTTCGGGCGAGGTGTTCTCTGGAAAGAGTGAGATTGTACTTTGGGTAACAGACGATAATAATAAAATTCCACTCTTATTTGAAACACCAATTAAAGTTGGAATAGTAACGGGTAGGCTAGATAGTTTTGAGAACATCAAATTTCCATTAACTAGCAAGATTAAATAAATGAAAGAAATAGACTATATAGACCATCAAGGGGTAGTGATAGAAGCTAATCCCTCATATATTACAGTTGAGATCCTTAATAAATCGGCATGTAGCTCTTGTCATGCAAAAGGAGCATGTACTCTTGGAGATGTAAAAGCAAAAATTGTAGAGGTAGAGAATAGTGGATCGGTTTTATTTAATGTAGGAGAAACTGTAAATGTGAAACTGAAAAAGACATTGGGCTTTAAGGCTTTATGGATTTCGTATTTAATTCCCCTTATGATTCTAATGGTTTTATTACTATCTTTGCAGGCTGTTGGATTATCGGAGCCTGTTATAGGCCTTTCCATCATTGGAGCAATCTCTTTTTATTATCTTATAATTTGGTTGTTAAGAGGTAAATTAAAAAGAGAATTTATTTTTGTTGTTGAGAAACTTTAATGAATAATGACAAATACAATAATTTTTACAATTTTAAGTTTAACTATTCTAGGTCTAATATTGGCCTGGATTCTTTATTTGGTAGCTCAAAAATTCAAGGTTCAAGAAGACCCAAGGATTGACAATGTAGAGGAGATATTACCAGGTGCAAATTGTGGTGGTTGCGGATATGCCGGGTGCCGTGCTTTTGCCGAGGCTTGCGTTAAGGCGCAAGATTTAGACTCACTTTTTTGCCCAGTTGGTGGGAACGATACCATGAAAAACGTAGCTAGCTCTTTAGGTATGATAGTTGCCGAGAAAGCTAAGCAGGTGGCAGTAGTAAGATGTAACGGTAATTGCGATGTGAGAGAAAAGGTGAACCATTACGATGGTTATAGATCGTGTGCAGTAATGGCCGGTTTATATGCTGGCGATACAGGGTGTAGCTATGGCTGCTTAGGCCAAGGAGACTGTGTTGTAGTTTGTAATTTCGACGCTATAAAGATGGACCCTAGAACAGGGCTTCCAGAGGTAGATCAAGACAAATGTACTGCCTGTGGTGCTTGTGTAAAAGCGTGTCCTAAATTTATAATTGAGCTAAGGAATATGGGCCCTAAAAACAGGCGAATTTTTGTATCGTGTGTAAATAAAGAGAAGGGGGGCGTAGCTAAGAAATCTTGTAATGTTGCTTGTATTGGGTGTTATAAGTGTGTTAAAGCTTGTCCATTCGATGCTATTACTATTACAGATAATTTGGCCTATATAGATTACAACAAATGTAAGTTGTGTCGTAAATGCGTTACTGAGTGCCCTACTCATGCAATTTGGGAAGTTAATTTTCCAGTGAGGGTTCCTAGGAAAGAAGAGATAGAAACAATTGAACAGTAATATCACATTATAATATGAGCAAAACATTTTCTATTGGCGGTATACATCCTCATGACCATAAGATATCTGTAAATGCGGCTATCGAAAATTTTCCCATTATGGATATGGCATATATATCGGTCTCACAGCACCTTGGTGCACCTGCAGAACCGGTTGTTGCTAAGGGAGACACAGTGAAAACTGGTCAATTAATAGCTAAGGCCTCGGGGTTTATATCGGCTAATATTCATTCATCGGTTTCTGGAACAGTTACATCTATAGAGATGTTACCCGATATTTTCGGAAATCTAGTAAAGCATATTGTTATCAAGGTAGAGGGAGATGAGTGGGTAGAGACCATAGACAAAACGATTGATATAGTTAGAGAGATAAAACTCTCGGCTAAAGAGATAACAGCGAAAATAGCAGAGCATGGAATAGTAGGTCTAGGAGGAGCTGCATTCCCTACTCATATAAAACTAACTCCACCACCTAACGCAAAGGCAGAATACCTGCTTATTAATGGATCGGAGTGTGAGCCATATCTTACGTCGGACTACCGAATAATGATTGAAACACCAGAACAAATTTTAATAGGCGCAAAAATAATGATGATGGCTCTTGGGGTAGACTCGGCCTTTTTAGGAATAGAAGAGAATAAACCAGAAGCTATTAAAATAATGAATAAAATAGCTTCGGCATCTTATCCTCAAATAAAAGTTGTCTCTTTAAAAAAGAGATACCCACAAGGGGGAGAGAAGCAACTTATAGATGCTATTTTAGGAAGACGAGTTCCTTCTATGGGGTTACCTATAGACACTGGGGTTGTTGTTCAAAACGTAGGAACTGCGCTTGCTGTATATGAGGCAGTCCAAAAAAACAAACCTCTTTTCGAAGGTATTGTTACGGTTACTGGAAAGTGCATGAGCGAACAGCGAAACTTTCGTTTGAGAGTGGGTACAAGCTTAGATACAGTGATGTATGCCATTGGAGGGTTCCCTAAAGATGCAGTAAAACTTATAAGCGGAGGCCCTATGATGGGGAAAGCGGTTTCTAGAATGGAGGCTGCATCTGTAAAAAGTACTTCGGCATTTCTTTTACTTACCCAAGAAGAGACTAAACGAGGCGAAGAGAGTAACTGTATTAGGTGTGCCAAATGTGTAGATGCTTGCCCTATGGGGCTAGAGCCATATTTATTGAACCGGCTTTCACGTGCGGGACGCATAGACGATTTGGAGATAAACATGGTGCACGATTGCATTGAATGTGGTAGTTGTATGTATTGCTGCCCGGCAAATATCCCGTTATTAGACACCATAAGGCTATCTAAGGCTCAGGTTATTAAAATAATCAGAAGTAGACCAAAAAAGTAACAGTTATCTTAATATGAAAAAATTATTAGTTTCACCTGCACCACATTTACACGGGAAAGAGAGTACTAGGGGGCTTATGAGAGATGTAATTATTGCATTGTCTCCATCTTTGTTAGTCTCTATTTATTTCTTCGGTTTCTCGGCCATAAAGTTGGCTCTTGTTGGTGTGATTGCCTGCGTATTAGTAGAGTATGTAATTCAAAAGCATATAATTAAAGCTAAGGTTTATGTAAACGATTATTCGGCAGCTCTTACTGGGTTGTTACTTGCGCTAAATCTACCGCCCAATTCACCTTGGTGGATTATGTTTATAGGGTCTGTAATTGCAATAGGGGTAGCAAAGATGAGTTTTGGCGGTCTTGGCCAGAATCTATTTAACCCTGCTTTAGTAGGCCGAGTTTTTCTTTTAGTCTCTTTCCCTGTAATTATGACAGATTGGAGTATTCCTACCTCTTGGTTTAGAGATGGGATAGACGCCTTTACCGGCGAAACTGCACTTTCTGTGGTTAAGGAGGGGCTTTCCAAGGGCTTAACTATGGATCAAATTTTTGCAACCCATGACTTCTCATATGCCCAAATGCTCTTTAGCAAGATGGGGGGGTCTGTAGGTGAGGTTTCTACGCTTGCTCTTTTATTAGGGTTGGGATATTTGCTTGTTAGAAAGGTTATTAGACCTCATATTCCAATTACCATTATTACAACTGTGATTCTATTTTCGGGTATATTTTGGCTTATAGACCCATCACACAACCCAGATCCTATCTTTACAGTTCTTTCGGGAGGTATTCTTTTAGGCTCAATATTTATGGCTACAGACTATGTTACATCGCCAATGAGTACTCGAGGAATGGTTGTCTTTGGAGTGGGAATAGGAATAATTACAGTACTTATAAGGAATTTTGGAGCATATCCAGAGGGTATCTCTTTTGCAATTTTAATTATGAATGCAACAGTGCCATTATTGAATAATTACTTTAAACCAGCTAAATTTGGAAAGGAGGTTAGAAATGGCTAAAGAATCTACATTAAAAAACATGCTAATAACTCTAGCCACTGTTACTTTTATTGCATCGGCATTAATGGGAGGTGCATACGTTATAACTAAGGGCCCAATAGACCAGGCAATGACTGCCAAGACTAATAGTGCTATAGCAAGCGTTTCTCCTTCATTCGATAATGACCCCTCGGCAGAGCAGTTTACCATAGAGTTATCTGGGAAGAGTTATAAAGTATATCCAGCCAAAGAGGGTGATGCTATAGTAGGGTATGCTGTAGAAACTTATGCTTCTGGGTTTGGTGGTAGACTATTACTTATGGTAGGTTTCGATAGAGAAGGTCAAATTAAGGGAATTTCTGTACTTTCTCATTCAGAAACCCCTGGCTTGGGCGATAAAATTAACCCATCTAAAAGTAATTTTAGTGTTCAGTTCCAAGGGAAAGACCCCAGTGCTTTCAAATTGTTAGTCAAAAAAGATGGAGGCGATGTAGATGCTATTACTGCTTCTACTATAACTTCAAGAGCATATTGCGATGCAGTAACTACTGCTTGGGAGGTTTTTAAAAAATGTGACGTTCAAAACAAAGAGTCGGAGGTGAATCATGAGTAAGTTTAATTTATTAACAAGAGGTATAATAAAAGAGAACCCTACCTTTGTTCTTCTACTAGGTATGTGCCCAACTTTAGGTACTACTACCTCGGCAATAAATGGTTTGGGAATGGGCGTTGCCACTATGTTTGTACTAATTTTGTCAAATATGGCAATAGCGTCCATCGCTGGAATAATCCCAGGTAAAGTTAGAATTCCTGCTTTTATTGTTGTAATTGCTGCATTTGTAACAGTTTTACAGTTTGTTATGCAGGCCTATACGCCTGGCTTATATGAAACATTAGGTATTTTTATTCCATTGATTGTGGTTAACTGTATTGTTCTAGGGCGTGCCGAGGCGTTTGCTTCTAAGAATAGTGTTAGCGATTCTGCAATGGACGGAGTAGGTATTGGATTAGGGTTTACTTTGAGCTTAACGGTGCTGGGTGCTGTTCGCGAAGTATTAGGAAGTGCCTCTCTGTTCGGCTTCAAATTTATGGATGGCGATGGTATGTTGGCATTTGTGCTTGCTCCGGGAGCCTTTATTGCACTAGGATACCTACTTGTTTTATTTAATAAACTTAAAGCTCGTATAAGTTAAATTGTTTATATTATGGAATATATATTAATAATAATCTCGGCAGTCTTTGTAAACAATATTGTTTTATCTCAATTTTTGGGTGTTTGCCCTTTTTTGGGAGTATCTAATAAAGTAAGTACTGCTGCAGGAATGTCTGGCGCAGTAACTTTTGTAATGGCAGTAGCAACTCTTGTAACTTATATCCTTCAATATTATGTTTTGGTTCCATTGGGAATAGAGTTTATGCAAACCGTTACCTTTATTGTTGTAATTGCTTCATTAGTACAAATGGTAGAGATTATAATGAAAAAGATTAGCCCTGCGCTTTATCAAGCTTTGGGAATTTTCCTACCATTAATTACAACAAACTGTGCAGTTCTTGGAGTTGCAATTATTGTAGTATCTAAGGAGTTTTCTTTTGCTGGGTCTGAACCTGCTATGTTAAACATGGCACAATCTGTGGTTTATGCAATAGCAACCGCATTAGGCTTTGGTCTAGCAATGATATTATTTGCTGGGCTAAGAGAACAATTAGATCTTGCAAATGTTCCAAAGGCATTTAAAGGTATGCCCATTGCATTAATTACAGCAGGTATATTGGCACTTGCATTTATGGGTTTTGCCGGCTTAGTCTAACGTATAAACTTTAAATTTAGCCTATCATGACAAAGAATCTTATGGAAATAGAACAGATTCTCCGCAAGGAGAGTGCTCTGAAGGCTCATGCCGAGCTAGAGAAATTTCTAGAGAAAGAGCCCGAGAATGCCGAGGCATGGTATTTAATGGGTGGTATTCATAGAAGAGAGCAAAATTGGGGAGAGGCTATAAATGCCCTAAACAGGGCCAAATTTCTTGACCCTGCTGGCCCTGCGGCACATGCTATTGAACATATCTATGAAATTCTTAGCTACAGGAATACAGATCTAATGAATCCCTAAAGTAGACTTATTTAAGATTGCTTTCGTTTAGAAAGCATCTTTATAGAATTTCCCAATTGGGTCTCCAATATTAAAGGTTAGAGCTTCTATAGGTACGTTTGTGCCTGCAAAGAACTCTACATCTACTCTTCCTACACCTGGAACACTCATTGTAAACAGATCTCCGTTTTTGTGTTTTAACTCGCAAGAGATAGATTTAAGGGCAAAATTTAGTTTGCCATCTTGCAGCGATACATTTGCCTGTCCAAAATCTGGTTTCGAGTAGTTGCCAGTGTAGAGATCTAGCCTCTTAGGAGCTATTGTGTCTGCTTTCTGTTGTTCACCTCTATTCAATGAGGGTTTCATAAAATCTTCCATATAGTACTTTCTCCAATCTCTGTTATCTGTTCCTTTGAGTAGTTCTATCACCTCCCTTGTGATTGCCATATGCGGGTTTGTGGTGTTGCCAGCATTGGTTAATATGGCAATACCCATATCTAACTCGGGCATGAATGCAACAACTGCAGTATAGCCATAGGCTAGACCAGTATGGCGTATTAATTTGCCAGATGCTCCCTGCTCTATTGTCCAGCCTTGAGCATAATTGGTTAGAGTAACCGAGTCGCTTCCGGTTACGGTTTGTGGAGTAATTAGGAATTTATGATTCTCTTTTGAAATAATTGTTTTTCCATTAAATGTGCCTTTGCCTAAGTGCATCTTTAGCCAGTTACCCATATCTGTGGCAGTTGTTATTACAAAACCTGCAGGAGCTACGGCAGAAAGCCAAGCATATCCACTTTGGATATCTTCTCTAAGGCTAAATTTTATTGAGTCGCCATCTTTGTAGTGCCTATGCCCCTTTGCAAGTCTTTTAGATGTAAAGTATGCTTTGCTCCCTGTAGTGCTAGAGTTCATTTCTAAAGGCTTGAAAAGATAAGTTGCAATTGCATCG
>CAZHHY010000004.1:0-24923 GCA_964532375.1 uncultured Muribaculaceae bacterium | reverse complement strand
AGAATCAAAGACAACGACGAAGTAACATTTGATCTCGAACAAGGAAGAAGAGGATTAAATGCAGTAAATGTAAGTCTAGCTTAGTAAGAAACAACTGAAAAAGTTTTTATATAAATTTTTTTCAAACGTCGACAAAGAGGATGACCCTAAAGTCATCCTCTTTTTATTTATATAGCATTAGACCAATTTTGCCATAGAACCTGGTTTAGGTGCTTTCACCACTAAAATTCTAGCAACAGAGTTTGTCTCATTATATAAAGAGTGTATTACATCTTTAGGACTTTCTACCAAAGAATCTTTTTCTATAGCTAGTTTCTCTTCTCCTATCAAAACGCTAGGAGTTCCTTCTAAGATATAGAAAAAAACATCTACTGGAGTAATGTGCGGCTTGAGAGATTCTCCCGGCTTAAGAGTTATATGCATTACCTCTGCATTATCATGACTATAGATCTTTTTGACATCTACTTTGTGTGGTGTATCTTTGGTTTGTGTGTCAATAACTTTTACTATTTTCATACTGTTTGTTTTTGGTGGTATTAATATTCAATTAATAACACTTACTAGCCACTCTTTGTTTTCTATAGTTGTAAAGAACTTTAGATAATAAATAATATTTATTTCATCAATAATGAACTAATGTTCATAAAATAACTATATTTGCAAAACATTCTAAGTAAAATTGCGATGATAAAAGTAGCTGTACCTACCAAAGATAATATGGTAGATAATCATTTTGGACACTGTGAAGCATATTCGATTTTCACAATAGATCAAAATAACAAAATAGCCCATAGTGAGAAGTTTCCAGCTCCAGAAGGGTGTGGTTGTAAAAGTAACATTGCCTCGGTGCTCAAGTTAAAAGGCATTTCAGTTATGCTTGCTGGAAATATGGGCGAAGGAGCTCTTGTTGTGTTACAAAACGAGGGAATTAAGGTGGTAAGAGGTTGCTCTGGTAATGTTACAGATGTTGTTTCCTCTTATCTGGCTGGTTTAATTAGCGACTCTGGAGTTGGATGTACTCATCATGAAGGTCATGGAGGCAACCATTCAGATGGACACTCGTGTAACCACTAATTTTCAATTATAATAAGGGGTTATTATAACAAAAAGCCAAGAAAATAGTTTTCTCGGCTTTTTTATATTTTAAAAAGGTGCTCTAAACGAAGTTGTTAAGCGTTTCCATTATCAGCTTCTTTATCAGCTTCAGTTTCTATATCATCTGCTTGAACATCTGGCTTTAACTCCACTTTTAGTTTTGGTGTCTCTTTCCATTTTCTCACATTAAATGCATTCATGCCCTTTGGTCCTCTCTCGATTTCGAACTCCACGATATTGTTTTCAATTATATCTTCTAGTAGCCCATTTACATGAACGAAATACTTTTCCATGGAATCTAATTCCTTAATAAAACCGAATCCTTTGGATTCATTGAAAAACTCAACTCTTCCTTTACGTAAAGCAGCAATATCTTCTTTTTCTCTTTTGGGAATTGATACCTCGATATTTTCTGCTTTTACCTTACTCTTCTTTGATGGATCTGGTGGAGTATCTGTAATTACACCGTATTCATCTACGAATGCAATCATGTTGTCTAAACCGCCTCCAGGTGAATTAGCTTTTCTCTCTTCTTTCTTCTTCTGCTTCTCTAACCTTTTGCTGAATCTCTTTTTTTCTTTTTCTCTCTTGTTGAATGTAACTTGTGATTTTGCCATATATTATTATAAATAAAATTAAGGAATGCTCTCTTTGAACAACCTTTAGCGGTACTGAAAATACCTGTTCCTGAATTAGGGGAAAGTGCTATTATCTGATTTCCGTTCTACAAAGATAATAAATAAATTACTTATATTTGTTTATGTTACATAATCATATTAAATATCAACCAAATAAATTTACTTTATGGAAAATAAATCCCTTTTAACACTGGCGCTTTTATTTGCTTTTTCTACAGCTTTAATGGCGGTCTCTATAAATAATGAAGCTAGATTATTGCGTTTCCCCGACATTAATGGAGATAAAGTTGTCTTCTCTTATGCTGGCGATTTATATACTGCAAATAGTAGTGGGGGTACTGCTAGAAAATTAACCTCACATATAGGCTATGAAATGTTTGCAAAATTTTCGCCAGATGGCAAACAAATTGCTTTTACTGGCCAATACGATGGGAATACAGAAGTCTTTGTTATTCCTTCACAAGGCGGAGACCCTGTAAGACTTACTTTTACACCTACACTTGGAAGAGACGATATTGGAGACAGAATGGGCCCTAATAATATTGTGATGGGTTGGACACCTGATGGTAAAAACATTCTTTATAGAACTAGATCTTACACGTTTAACGATTTTACTGGTCAATTAATGACTGTTCCGGTAGAAGGCGGCATTTCTACGCCTGTTCCATTGAAAAATGGTGGCTTTGCTTCTTTTTCTCCCGATGGTCAAAAACTAGCATATAATTATATATTTAGGGAGTTTCGTTCATGGAAGAGATATACTGGAGGCATGGCAGACGATATTCGTATTTTCGATTTTAAAACCAAAAAATCTGAGAAAATTACAGATAATGTTAACCAAGATATAGTTCCTATGTGGTCAAAAGATGGAAGAGATGTTTTTTATATTTCGGATAGAGATGGCTATATGAACTTATACAGTTGGAGTAGCCAAACAAAGGAAACCGAGCAACTAACTAACTATACAGATTATGATATTAAGTTTCCTTCTTGTGGTAATGGCATTATAGTATACGAGCATGGTGGTTATATTATAAAATTTGACACCGAAAGTAAAAAGAGGGAGAAAATTACAATTTATATAAACAACGATGATGCTTATGCTAGAGCTGAGTGGAAAGACCTTTCGACAAGTGTAAGATCTTACTCTATCTCTTCTAATGGAGAGAGGTTGTTAGCTACAGCAAGAGGTGATGTTTTTTCTATTCCGGCTAATAATGGAGTTACCTACAATATTACAAACTCTTCTAATGCAAATGATAAGAGTGCAGATTGGGCACCAGATGGGAGCGGTTTTGCTTATATTTCAGATAAAGGAGGTGAGTTTAACCTCTATTTTAGAGATAATAACGGAAATGAGAAACAACTTACAGATATTAAGGGCTATATATTTGGATTTGAATGGAGCCCAGATTCTAAAAAAATACTTTGGAATGATAAATCAAATACTCTTAACTTATTAGACTTAGAAACCGGTAAAAATAGAGTTATTGAAAAATCGGGAATTAGCCCCATTAACGATTACAATTGGGCGCCCGATAGCCGTTATATTGTTTATACCCTCCCAGATAGGTACTCTTCTATTGTTATGCTTTATGATACCAAAGAAGATAAAAAAAGTGAAATTTCCGATAGTTGGTATAGCTCAAGCTCGGGTAATTTTAGTAAAGATGGAAAATATCTTCTCTTTGTCTCTAATAGAAGTTTCAATCCAACTTACAGTAGTGTAGAGTGGAATCACGTATATACAAATATGAGTAAGATTTATTTACTCCCATTAACATTAGATGCCGAAGTTCCTTTCAAATTGAAAAATGATACTGTTTCTATTACTACGGCAGTGAGCCCTAAAGCTAAAAACATTAAGGATGACAAAAGCTCTACAGAGAGTAAAGTGGCCGAGATTAAATATAATTTAGAGAATATTGCATCAAGAATTATTGAGCTACCGGTAGATCCCGCATTCTATGGAAACTTACATATGATAGGTAATAATGTTTATTATAGCTCTAGAAGAGGTACTTCAATGTTTGATATTGATGCACTAAAAGAGGTAAATCTACAAGTTTCACTTTTTTTTGGCCATGGCTATAAGAAGGCGTTAGCAATTTCGGGTAGAAATATGCAGGTTATAGATGTTCCCAAGGCTCCTGTTACTATTAGTAAGCCAATTTCGTTAAAGGATGTAAAGAAATTTGTTAGTTATAAAGAGGAGTGGCTTCAAATCTATGATGAAACATGGCGCCAAATGAGAGATTTTTTTTATGCTAAGAACATGCATGGAGTAGATTGGGATTTGGTATATAAGAAGTATAGAGTTTTAGTTCCTTATGTTGGTCATAGATCTGATCTTACCTATATTTTAGGAGAGATGATAGGCGAGCTTAATGTTGGGCACGCATACTCTCAAAATGGAGAGAAGCCCGAGCCTACAAGGGTTAAGGTGGGTTTGTTGGGCGCTAGGTACTCAAAAGATAAATCGGGGTATTTTAAAGTAGAAAAGGTTCTTTCGGGAGCAAATTGGAGTAAAGAACTGCGCTCTCCTTTAACAATGCCTGGATCTGAAGTTAAAGAAGGTGAATTCATTGTCTCTGTAAATGGGCTTTCTGTAACTGGTTTTAAAGATATTGCCGAACTATTGGTAGGTACTGCAGACATAATTATAGAGCTAGAAATTAAAGCTTCTTCTACAGATAAGAGTAGTAGAAAAGTTTTGGTAGAACCACTCTCAGATGAGTCTAAATTGATCTATTACAATTGGGTACAAAACAATATTCGTAAAGTATCTGAGGCTACTAATGGCCAAGTTGGTTATATTCATATCCCAGATATGGGAGTAGATGGTTTAAATGAATTTGTTAAGCATTATTATCCTCAACTTGGGAAAAAGGCACTCATTATAGACGATCGTGGAAACGGTGGGGGCAATGTGTCGCCTATGATAATTGAAAGGTTACAACGAACAGTAAATATGTTTACAATGCATACTAATCAAGTAGAAGGTTCTTTGAATCCTACTGGTACATTTGATGGCCCTAAGGTATTGCTTGTAAATGAATACTCTGCTTCAGATGGAGACCTTTTCCCTTATAGATTCAAATTTAACAACCTAGGAACAGTTATAGGAAAAAGAACCTGGGGAGGTGTTGTGGGGTATAGCGGCTCAATTTCAGTGGTAGATGGTGGTTCTATTGTAACTCCATCATATGCACCATTTGCAGCAGATGGAAGTGGTTGGATTATTGAGGGAACTGGAGTGGCTCCTCATATAGAGATTGAAAACGACCCATATAAAGAGTTTAATGGAATAGACCAGCAGTTAGATAAAGCGATAGAGGTAATTAAAGATAAGATGAAAGATTACCCGTATAAACCAGCAATTATTCCTGCCTTCCCAAATAAGAGTGTGTCAAAATAGAGTTTAAGTCTTTGTAGATTTTAAAACCACACTACAGCCCGAGGATATTTTTTGAGCTATTCTGTTTTGTTGCCCGAATACTTATCATGACTTATCCAGTATTACAGTTTGCTCCGGGCTGTAGTGTCGTTTTGACTTTAGCGGGAGACAAATATATAATTTAATATTTAAGAAAGCTGTCCCAAAATGAGTCGTTACATTTTGTTTCGCTTTTTAGGAGACTAACTATTTGATTATTAATTTTTGCAAAAAGAGCTGTTGTGTTTTGTTTCAGATTTCTGTGTCTGATTCAACCTCTGTTCTTAGCTTTTTTCTTGAAATTTTACCCTTGATAGTTCGAATACTAGCTTCGGAACTGTTTAAAAAGTGGGCTATTTCTAAATTGGAATAGCCTTCTTCATTTAAGGCGTAAACAAGTTTTTCGAAATCTGTTAGTGAGTCAATATTGTAAATACCACCAAAAATTTGGACAAATTCATCTCTAATTGTTATATCGGTAAGAGAAGCCCTAGAGGCGCTATTTGCTGAGTCAATTATTTTATTTAAACTATCGTATATCTCCTTGGATATTTTTCTAGATCGAGTAGATTCTTTATATACATTATCTATTAATTGAGGTAAAATATAAGAAGTTGATTTGTATATTTCTGAAATAAGCCAGTTTTTTTTAAGTTCTTTATTGAGGAGTTTTAGTTGGTTGGCTAAACGAGTAGTTATCTCACTGTTTTTACGAAAATAAAAGAAATAGGAGAGTGAGATTAAAATAAGTAGTGCCGTAAGAATAAATAGAAAATTTAGAAGAAGATTCCTTTGGGATTTCAGTGAGTTTTCCTGTTTTTTTAGCTCTTCAAAATTAAATTTTGCTTTAACTTCAATGTCTCTTTGTTGTGAAAATTTAGTAAATGAAACTATGTAAGATAGGTGTGCACTTTTATAAAGATTTGAAGCTTTCACATAATCTCCCTGTCTATAAAAAATTTCGGCTAAATATTTATAATAGAAGTGACTATCTTGTGCGCATGAATCGGCAATAGAGTTAACTGCAGCTTGGGCATAATAAAGGGAACTATCTGGCATATTTATTCTTTTAAACAAAGCTGCAAGCAGGTAGTAGGTTTTAGGCCTATTTGTATTTATTTTTAATTGCCCCGGATTAACTTGTAGCATTTTCTTTAGATACTCGATAGCTATTGTAGGCTCTTTTTTAGCTGAATAATAATTGTACATTGCATTATTAAATGCATATTCAATATGACCAGGTAGCTCTACTTCATCTCCAAAGCAAGCTATTGTTTTAATTGCGTCTCCATATTCTTTATCAATTAACTTAAGATTGAATAGTTCTAGATGGGCATTGAGCGTGGCGTTTTTATTTGAGGCATTTTTGCTAAATTTTAAGCTTTTTTCTAAAGCTTGGTGAGCCATCTCGGGATTTGAGTTTAACCTATAAAACCTACCCAAGTATAAATATAAAATTGCACCAAAATTATTATCTACTTGCTTGTTTTGTTTAAATAAAAATTCGGCTTTCCCAATATTATCGTAAGCTTCGGGATTAAGATCTTTCTTACTATATTGAGCTATAGCGGCATAAAGCAGAGCTCTGCCATAGTTATAGTTATCTCCTCTTTGGTTGAATTCTTGGGCAGCATTACAAATTAAAGAGTCGTTTCTGAACACCCCATATTTTTGCTCATAAGCTATAGCATATAATAAATTAGAGTATGCTATAGATTTTTTATCTAAGCTAGTTTTGTTAAATACTAAGATGGAATCTAAAGCAGCTGAACTATTTGAATAAAGTTCGTTTTCTAGTTTATATAATCTATTTATGGAGCTATTGCCAGAATCAATATTTTTAGGTGTGTGGCAAGAAATAATAGAAATAGAGAGAAATAGAGTCAAATATCTTTTCATAACCGATGCATTTCGTGGGTGCAAATATAGCTCAATATATATAATTTTTACTCTTATTAATTGTACTTTGCTTTAGAGAAAATGCTCCTAATTTTTTAATTGATTTAGATATTCATAAAATAATCACTATTTTTGAAGTGAAATAGATATGAAGAATGACAAGAATTAAATATATATTATTAGCAGTCGTCTTTGTTTTTGCTTTCAATTCTTGCAAGAAACACCCTTCGGACAAACCTGAATTCAATAGAGTTGTAGTGCTTTATATGGCTGCCAATAATAATCTAAGTTCTTTTGCAGGTCATAACTTAGATGCTCTTAAAACTGGCTTTATCCCAGCAGAAAAAAGCAAAGATATACTAGTTATTTACCAACATATCCAAGGCAAATCGCCTAAGTTAGTTCGCTTGTTTAAAGATTCTGCTGGCGATATTAAGGAAGATATTGTAGCAGCTTACGAAGATCAAAACTCGGCTAATGGAGATGTCTTGAAAGCAGTTCTTAATAAAATTAACAAAATATTCCCGGCTAACGAGTATGGCCTTATTTTATGGTCTCATGCTACGGGGTGGTTACCACAAGGGTATTACAATTCATCTCAAAATAACACCTTTTTTGAAGACCCATATAGCAATCTTGTAAAAAGCTTTGGAGAAGATAGAGGCGTAGAGATGGAACTTAAGGAGTTAAAAGCTGCTATTCCATATAAATTTTCTTTTATCATTTTTGATTGCTGTCTTATGGGAGGAGTGGAGACTATATACGAATTAAAAGAGTTAACAGATTATATAATTGCATCTCCAACAGAGATTTTAGCATATGGGTTTCCCTACTCTCAAATCATGAACCCATTATTTAGATCTAAAGCAAACTTAGAAGAGGCATGCGAACTCTTTTATGACTATTACAACCAGCAATCTGGGGTTAATAAATCGGCAACTATAGCCTTGTATAGTACAGCTAAATTAAAAGAACTTGCAGCAGCGAGTAAAGTGATATTTGATAGTAATAGAGGTAAAATCCAATCTCTTGAGATGGGTAAAATCCAACCATACTTTCGTATGAATAAGCGCTGGTATTGGGATCTAGATAATCTAATGAGCGAAATTGCTACTCCCACACAATATTCTCAATTTAAAATTGCCCTTAATAGCGTTGTAAAGGCAAAGTGGAGTACTGCGTTTTTTTTAGACATCCAAATTAAGAGTTTTTCGGGTTTAAGTACTTATATTCAATATCCTGCAAATGCTTTTTTGGATGGTTTCTATACAGATTTAGACTGGAATACCGATAGCAGAATGATTAAATAATATACTTTTCAATATTTTTCATATCTTTGCAAGCTGCTTAAAAGATAGATTCTTTTGGTGCAATGGGGCCTAGGCCTTTCCTGGGTTGAGTAACACATTTTAATTATTATTTATGAAAACAATTTCATTAACAGGTACATCTAGAGAGATTACCAAAAAAAGCACGTTAAACGCTTTAAGAAGAGAAGGGTTTGTCCCTTGCGTTATTTACGGACAAGATGTAAAGAATATTCACTTTACCCTTGCCGAGCGAGATCTTCAGCAAGTTCTTAATACTCCTAATTCGTATATTATTGAACTTAATATTGAAGGCAGCCAATACAAAGCAATATATCATTCAGCTCAATTTCATCCAGTAACAGACGAGCCAATACATATTGATTTCCTTTCGGTATCTGATAATAAGCCTGTAGTTATTAATATTCCTATTTCTATTGTTGGTAATTCAGAAGGAGTTCGTGAAGGTGGTAAACTTATACTAGCAACAAGAAAAGTTAAGGTTTCTGCACTTATTAATAAATTGCCAGATAGCATTGAAGTAGATATCTCTAAACTTAAAATAGGAAAATCTATATATGCAGATGATATCCACTTAGATGGAGTTACTTTAGTTACTCCAAAAAACACAATCATCTGCTCTGTTAAAATGACTCGTGCAGCTATTGGTGCTGCTGCTGCCGCTGCTGCCGCTGCAGGTAAAAAATAAATAATTAAAGTATGAGCTATCTTATTGTCGGTCTAGGGAATATCGGAATAGAATATGCTAATACTAGACATAATATTGGATTTATGGTGTTGGATGCCTGGGCTCAGGCATCCAATATTGTTTTTAGTAGTAACAGATATGGGCACACAGTAGAGTGCCGCCATAGAGGTAAGAAAATAATTCTACTTAAGCCATCTACCTACATGAATCTAAGTGGGAAGGCAGTGAATTATTGGGTGCAAAAAGAAAAAATTCCTATAGAAAATCTGTTAATAATTGTAGATGATTTAGCTCTTCCATTAGGGACTCTTCGAATGCGAAAACAGGGTAGTGATGGCGGCCACAATGGTTTAAAAGATATTTCGGAGGTATTAGGAAATAATTCATTTAATCGTTTGCGTTTAGGTATAGGAGATGCTTTTTCTAAAGGCAGGCAGGTAGATTATGTTCTTGGCTCTTGGACAGATCAAGAGCTTAAAGCTTTACCTGATGTTCTAACTAAAGCTGTAGATGCCTCAAAATCATTTGTAGCAATTGGTATTGAAAGAACCATGAATACTTTTAATACAAAGTAACTAAAGCATTATGAGTAGGTTAGATAAGTTTCTATGGTCTGTAAGAATTTACAAGACAAGGAGTGATGCAGCCGAGGCATGTAAGTCTGGCAAAGTGAAAATTAACAATATTGAGTCTAAACCATCAAAAGAGGTAAAGCCAGGCGATATTATGGAGGTTCGCAAGCGTAACATATTCTATAAATATGAAGTGCTAGAGCAGATAGAAAAAAGGCAACCAGCAAAATTAGTTACCCAATATATTAACGATATTACTCCTGAAGAAGAGTTGGCTAAACTAAATGTACCAAAAGAAGCTATTTTTATTCAAAGAGATAGAGGTACTGGCCGTCCAACAAAAAAGGAGAGGAGAGATTTAGACAACTTAATAGACTTATAGCTTTAGGCTTTGCCTGTTATTTCTAATAGTGTGGCTTTTCCAGTAATTGAATACTCGCCAATATAAGCAGGAATAAGTATATTTTCTCCTTTGGTTATTTTCTCGGTAACGCCTCCACCTTCTATTGTTGCTTCGCCATCTACAATAAAATAATTTATAAAACTTTTGAAAAGATGACTTTCCATTCTTTTCTTACCATTAACTACTATCTCTTCAAGTTTAAAATATGGTGTTTCGCAAACTCCATCTTTTTTAATTAAAGAGCTTGGTTCTGTTTTATTGTAGTTAATGCAATCTATTGCCAGATCTAAATGCATCTCTCTTGCTGTTTTGGGATTGTGTTCTCTACCCCAGTCATATACCCGGTAAGTAACGTCTGATACTTGCTGCACTTCGGCCACTAATACTCCTCCAGTTGCGGCATGGAGCGTACCGGGTGCAATGTAGATAATATCGCCCTTAGCAGGAGTAATTACATTAAGAACTCTATCTATTGTATTGTTACTGCAATGGTCATAAAACTCCTGTGGTGTAACTTCTTTATTTAGCCCTAAATAAATTTTAGCATTCGGTTCGGCCTCTAATATATACCAACACTCAGTTTTTCCATAAGAATTATGCCGTAGCATGGCAGTTTTGTCGTCGGGATGTATTTGTAGTGAAAGGGCTTCTTTTATATCTAGAATTTTAATCAATATTGGAAATTCATTTCCATAGCGTTCATAAATTGCATCTCCTGTAATATCGCCAAGGTAGGTCTCTACAAGATCGTTAATATCATTACCCGCTAAAAAACCATTAGAAACTATTGAGATATCGTCCTGAACACCACTTAATTCCCAGCTCTCTCCAATTGGGTTGTTACCTATGGCCTTTTTTCCTAATATGTTGGTGAGTTTATTCCCTCCCCACACTCTCTCTTTAAGAATGGGATTGAATTTTAATGGGTATAATTTTGTCATAATTTTTATTCATTAATAATAACGCACCTAAAGTGAAGAGTAGTGCAATTGCATAAGTTAAATAATAATAGTTATTTGGTATTAGATCTACAAAACCAAAGTGAGATGGCAAATTTGGGTAAAGTATTGTAACAATATATGAAAAGCCATTGTTTACAAAATGGATGAATATTGTTGCCCAAAGCGAGTGTGTTCTCCAGTAGATCCACCCCATAAACGCGCCTAGAATGAAAGCAGGAATTGCTTGCCAGAGGTTTAGGTGCATTATCCCAAACATAAGGGCAGATAGTGCAATTGCTTTGATGGGTGTAGTGTGGTGCAAGAGACCTCTCAAAATAATGCCACGGCAAAAAAGTTCTTCAAGAAGCGGTGCAAACAAAACTATAGATAAGAAAGTACTTATTTTATTGGTGTGAATTTGTTTCATGAGTTGCTCCAAAAACTCGGGAGTTCCCATCCAATATGTTAAAGGCTCTGTAACCAAGTTAATTGAAAAGAGAAGAAAGAAAATAAGGACGAAACTTATAACTACTCCTAGTTTTCCAAAGTTGGGGCTATTAATTTCTGAAGAGGGTGGGGTGTAATCTTGTATTAGGCTACTGTAAGATGCTTGTTTTATCGAAAATAGGATTAAAAGAGCTGGAGGTATAAAAATTACAGGGTAGCTTAACAATAATGATGTTTCGGCTAAGTATGGAAAAAATAGTGCAACTATATAACCGATTAGTGCTGAGAGTATAGATCCACCAACTATTAGTGTAATTATTAAGAGCCAGCTTTGAGCTACGTTTGGAAGATAATATTTAAGGTTGTTAATCATAAAGGGAAAATATTATTGGAAGAGAGGTGCAGGATAAATTCTCTTTTGCACAAGAGAGTTTATTTGAGATGCTACAAACTCTTTGTCTTGCTTGTATGTAATGCCAAACCACAAATCGGGAGTAGATAAAACCTTACATTTTGCGTAACCTCTCTCTAATAACGTATTTACTATAAAAGGGATATAGAATTCAGATTTAGTGTTAGAGGCATTCTCTTTTAGAAATTGCACAAATAACGTTTCACCTTCTTTGAATAAGTCTGGAGTAAACCCCCACATATTCATAGAGACAAATCTATTTTCAGGAATCTCTACAACTTTGCCTTTTGAGTTTTCTCCTTGAATTACTTTGTTTGCTGTTCTCTCTATCTTATGATGCTCTTCTACAGAGGTAAGGAAACCATCGTTATCGCAAGTACATACTCCTCTAGAAACTGTTCCAGCTTCTGAAAGGGTGTTGCCAGCTTTGAACCCTACCATAGAAAAAGCCCCTTTTTCATCTTTTATGGAATTGAGATAATTTGCCATTATTTTAAATGATTCTTGGCCATAATAATCGTCGGCATTTATAACTGCAAAAGGAGTATCTATCTCTTTGGCTGCTACTAATACCGCATGCCCAGTTCCCCAAGGCTTTATTCTTTCTGGGTCTAATGGGAACTCTTTTGGAATCATATCTAACTCTTGTGGTGCAAATGCAATTTCTATTAAGCTACCATACCTCTCTATTACTCTTTGCTCGAACTCTTCTCTAAAAAAATTACGAATTACAAAAACTACTTTTCCAAAGCCTGCTTGTATTGCGTCGTAGACAGAGTAGTCCATGATGGTTTCTCCCGTAGGACCTATGCTATCTAGTTGTTTTAGACCTCCATATCTACTGCCCATTCCAGCAGCAAGAATTAAAAGCGATGGTTTTGTCATAATGCTCATTTTTATTTTAATATGCTTCTACAAAATTATTATTAATTTTGCATAAAACAGAAGATTTTGAATTTAAAAGGCCATTGGTTCCAATTTCGTGATTCCCGATTTTTTAAAATCATCAGGAATAAATACTTTATTGTATTGTCTCTTTTTATTTTATGGGTCACTTTTTTTGATGCAAATAACCTTATAAGATGGTATCAAGTAATTATAAATGTGAGTGATCAGGAGATACAAAAACGTTATTATAAAGAGGCTATTAAGGCAACAGAAGAGAAGCTTAATGAGTTAAGCTCAAACAAAGATTCACTTGAGAAATTTGCAAGAGAACAGTATCTATTTAAGGAGATTGACGAGGATATATTCATTGTAGAGAAGAGTAAGTAACTAAATCTCTCAAATCTGCCGAGTTATAAGTAGGCCCACCATCGCATTCTATCTCTTTGTAATTATAAAAAAACTGATCTATCCCAAAAATCATAGCCCCCTCTATATCATTTGCAAAGTTGTCTCCTACCATTAGGGTGCTACTTTTTATCCCATTAATGGCGTTTAGGGCTCTCTTGAAAATTATTGGAGAGGGTTTATGCACACCCTGCTCTTCTGAAATTAAAACTGCATCAAAAAAGTGAGATAATCCTGAGTTAGATAATTTTTTATATTGAACTTCTTTGAACCCATTTGATATAATTGCCATTCGGCATCCCTTTTGGCAGAGCAGTTCTAGGACCTCTTTTGCATGTGGCATTAGTGCTGTTTGATTTGGCATATTGCCTAGATAATCTTCGCCAAAACTTTTAGCAAGATTATTGTTGTCAATTTTAAATTCAAGAAAAGTTTGTCTAAATCTCTCCCATCTTAGAGCTTCTTTAGGGATTTCACCTCTTTCATATTGGGCCCACAGTTTATTGTTTATATTATAGTATGTTGTGTAGAAGCTATTTTTGTCTATATGCCCAAAGTTGTATTTTTCTAGGAGAGAATCAATATTGTTCTGTGCGTTTTTATCGAAATCCCACAGTGTGTTATCTAGATCGAATAATATATATTTATACTCTTTTTTTAACATCTTATTTTGTGTAATGATCTATCATCTTATTAATTGAAACAGTACATACGGGGCAGAAATTGAGTGCATTATTAGATTTCATTCTACACTCAAGGGCAGGTCTGTAAATGCCTTTGGCCATGTATCCTCCTCCTTCAAAAATGCCTGCCTCTTTAGATTCTACCATGTTAGACCATTTTTGCTCAAAATTTACAAGCGTTGTTATGTTTGGTTCCCATGGTTCTAGCGAAAGGTTATAAAATTCTTCGTAGGCAACATCAGAAGAGTAGTATTCGTCGGCAAGCCCTGCAAAGCTATGCCCAAATTCGTGTACAAAAACCTCTGCTGTTGTTTGGTGAGAAGCCATACTTAAACCATAAAAATTATAAATACCTCCACCACCATATTTATCTGTATTAACAATTACATATAGAGCATCGTAAGGGACGTTAGCAGCAGCAGAAGCAACAGTGCTTTGATCTGGAGAGGTAAGATATCTATCTATTTTAAATGTATAAAAGCTAGAAGATAAGGCAGTGTTTTTCCAGATATTGTTGTGTGGAATATCTGTTCCAGAATCTTTTGAAACAGCTTCAACTACCCATATGTTAAAGTCGCTTTTTCTGGATTTATATGGATCTATATCAAATAAGTGCTTAGTAAATAATCTTGAATCTTCTCTGAATTTATCCATTTCCATTGCGGTGTACCCTTCTGCAATAAATACTATATCTACTTTATTTGAAGGATTACCATTATATAGCAAAGTATCTACTTTGTAACTATTATTGGTGCCTATACAAATTTGCTTGTCATTAGGGTCTATAGGAAAGGAAGAGATATCATAGAAAAGCCCATCTGCTTTACTCCTAGCCGAAAAAATAACATTAACTCTATTCTTTGGGAAAGGGATAGAGTAAGAACCACGAAAAGATCTTTTAATTTCTTTGGCTTCGGGGGTAGTGCGCCATTCTTGAAATAAATTATTAAAACCTTTTGAAAATAGAATTTTCCCGGAGTTGTCTTCTACTCGATAGTTGTAATCGCCGTAATTTAAATTTTGAGTTAAAGAGTTTTGCGAGCCACTCCAAAAAGGCTCCTTAAATAGACCCTCAAGAAAGCAATCTTGAACTAGGGCATCTCCCGCAAAAACGATATCTAACCTAAGTCTCTCGTTTGTGAAATTTTGGGTATAACTCTCTTGAGCTTTTAGTGTTTGCACACTTAAGAAAAGAGCTGCTACAGTAATTAATAGCAAAGTTGTTCTAATTAAAACCTGTTTCATAATATGAAAATTAAAAGCCAGTATAGCTTTGAGGAGTTATTTTATGTAGTTCTAATTTAATATTATTGCTAACGTCAAGATTCTCTATAAAGTTAGTAATTGCATTTTTATCAATAATACTATTGGTTCTTGTGAGTGCTTTAAGTGCTTCATATGGTTTAGGGTAGCCTTCGCGCCTAAGAATAGTTTGAATTCCTTCGGCAACAACAGCCCAATTGTTCTCTAGATCTCTATCAATTGCAGCATTATTCAAAATTAGTTTATTCAACCCTTTTTCGATTGATTTTAAAGAGATAATAGTGTGAGCAATTGGCACTCCAACATTTCTTAGAACTGTAGAGTCTGTAAGATCTCTTTGCAGCCTAGAAATAGGTAGTTTAGACGATATATGCTCAAATATTGAGTTGGCAATACCAAGATTCCCCTCGGCATTCTCAAAATCTATCGGGTTCACTTTGTGTGGCATTGCCGAGGAGCCAACCTCTCCCTCTTTAATTTGTTGGCGAAAATATTCCATTGAAATATAGCTCCACATATCTCTAGCTAGATCAATTAAAATAACGTTTATTCTTTTTAGATTGTCGAATAGTGCTGCTATAGAGTCGTAATGTTCTATTTGTGTTGTTGGCCAAGATCTTTTAAGACCTAATGTTTCTTGAGTAAAATTGGTTGCAAAGCTGTTCCAGTCTACGTGAGGGTATGCAACTTTATGTGCATTAAAATTGCCGGTTGCTCCACCAAACTTACAAGCATAGGGGATGGTTTTAAGCATAGATAGCTGTTCTATTAAGCGAGATATAAACACCTCAATTTCTTTGCCCAATCTAGTAGGAGAAGCGGGTTGCCCATGAGTTTTTGCCAACATTGGAACATTTTGCCACTCTTTAGACATTGCAATAAGTTTATCTATTACGGCATTTAACTGAGGTAAGTAGACTTCTTGCACACCCTCTTTGAGCGAAAGTGGAACAGCGGTATTGTTTATATCTTGAGAGGTGAGCCCAAAATGTACAAATTCGGAATAATTATCTAATCCTAATAAAGAAAATTGGTCTTTGATAAAATATTCTACAGCTTTAACGTCGTGATTTGTAGTCTTTTCAATCTCTTTAATTTGGTTAGCATGTGTATAGTTGAAATTTAAATAGATATCTCTAAGCTTAGGGAAAATGTTCTTATCTATTGAAGAAAGTTGCTCTAGAGGAACTTCACATAAAGCTATAAAGTACTCAATTTCTACAAGTATTCTATACTTGATTAGAGCATATTCTGAATAATAATTGATTAGACTTTCGGTCTGTTTTCTATATCTACCATCTACCGGAGATATTGCTTCTAAAGTTGAGTTATTCATTTTAATATAGTTATCTATTTTGAACTATTAATTCATATAATTTTACCATTTGGACAGCCTCTTTAACATCGTGGGCTCTAAGTATGTCTGCTCCATTTAAAAGTGCAACAAGCTCAAGAGCACAAGTTGCCGAAAGAGCCTCTTCTGGAGTAATGGAGAGCGATTTGTGAATCATACTTTTACGGGATAGCCCCACTAGTATAGGGTAGGGTTCCCCCTCTTTATTCTTAATCTTAAGAGCACCCAGGTTGTCTAGAAGCTGATAGTTTTGTTCTCTATTTTTAGCAAACCCAAAGCCTGGGTCTAGTACAATCTCTTTTATACCTGCCTCTTGTGCTCTTACTACAAAGTTAGAGAGATACTCTTTTACCTCTAGAGTTACGTTCTTGTAATCACACATATTTTGCATATTCAAAGGTGAGCCTCTTTTGTGCATAGCAATATATGGTAGTTCAAGCCTAGCTGCAGTTTGTAACATTTGGGAATCGTCTTCTCCGGCAGATATATCATTAATTATTAGATCTCCTACGAAATCAAATGCTCTCTCTACAATGTTTGCTCTGAATGTGTCAATAGAAATAACAGAAGCAGGAAATACTCTGAGTACTTTTTTGAGTGCGGGTTTAAGAAGCTCCCATTCTTCTTCTTCTGCTATAGGAATAGAGCCGGGACGAGTAGAGCATGCTCCTATATCAATAATTGAAGCCCCATCTTCTAGCATTTTAGCGAATTTAACTTCAAACTCATCTTCGCTCAAACATCTACTGCCAGTGTAAAAGGAATCTGGACTCATATTTATAATTCCCATTACAGCCGGAGAGTTGGTTTTTATAATATTTGGCATAAATTGTCTAACTTTGCTTTGATTCACAAATATAAGATTTTATTATGTTAATTGTCTTAGAAGGTTTGGATGGGGCGGGTAAGTCTACTCAAATTTCTCTCTTGCAGAGCTATTTTGAAAACCAAGGATTAAATGTTAAATACTTGCATTTTCCAAGATTTGATGCTCCTGTATATGGAGACTTAATTGCCCGTTTTCTAAGGGGAGATCTTGGCTCTATAGAAAATGTTCACCCCATGTTGGTAGCTCTTCTTTTTGCCGAAGATAGACACGATGCAGCATCGCTTTTGAATGAGTGGTTAGAAGAGGGTTTTGTTGTTATATTAGATAGATATATATATTCAAATATTGCCTTTCAATGTGCTAAAACAGAGTCTCCTTCACTCTCGAAGGAGTTGAGAGATTGGATTTTTGACTTAGAGCTTAATAAGTATAAAATCCCCATACCTAACCTTAACCTCTTTCTAGATGTGCCTCTTAACTTTGTAAACTCTAAACTTACAGCTGCTAGGGAGGGTCAAGAGCGAGAATACTTAAAAGGAAAGCAAGATATTCACGAAGAGAGTATTTCGTTTCAAAGTAGAGTAAGAGATATTTACTTGAATGAGTGCAAAAGAGATGAAGGGTTAATAAGAGTAGATTGTTCAGATAACGATGGAAATATGCTCTCTCCAAATTCTATTTTTAAAAAAATTACCTCTTTTATAAATATTTAAAATGAATTTTCTAAGAGCATTTTCAAGATTTATTGTTGGGTTGGTTTTCCTTTTTTCGGGTTTTGTGAAAATTATTGACCCAGCAGGAGTAGGGTTAATCATAGAAGAGTACTTTAAGCTCATAGGTTTAGGTAATTGGCATACCTTTTATCTAATAATTGGAGCACTCCTCTCAATTGCCGAGATGTTACTCGGAATAGGAGTATTGATTGGGCTTAAAATGAAGATTATGGTTAAAGGTGCACTTGCATTTTTGCTATTCTTTACTGCGCTTACTTTTATGTTAGCTGTTTTTGACCCCATTACAGATTGTGGATGCTTTGGAGAGGCAGTGAAACTTACAAATTGGGATACATTTTTTAAAAATATTATCCTCCTCTTTTTGGCACTAGTTTTATACTATCAAAAAGACAAATTCATTCCAATTGCTCCACCTAAATGGGAATGGATTTTTACTGGAGTTTTCGCTCTTTTTTTGACAACAATCTCTATCTATTCATACCGAAACCTTCCTATGATAGATTTTATGGAATTTAAAGTTGGTACGAACATAAAAGAGAGATTAGATTTTACTGCCCAAAACCAGGTAAAAGAGTTCGAAACCATACTTATATACTCAAAAGATGGAAAAACAGAGGAGTTCTCGATAAACGACATTCCAGATTCAACTTATACCTTTATAGATTCAAAAACGGTTGAACGAAAAAAAACTCGGACACTCAAACCAATGGACTTTGCAGTATCAGATAAAAGTGGTAATTATATCACCGACTCTTTACTCTCTATAAAAGGGCATTTGTTTATAGCCACTTCTCCTTTTGCAGAATATTTAGGAAAGAGAAGAAGCGCTAAGTTAAATGAACTATATGATTCCCTTTCTAAAAGAGAGATCCCTATGATTCTTCTTACTGGTTCTTTACAGCAACAGAATGATTTACTGGCACAAAAGTATAATCTTAAGATGCCTATATATCACACAGACTTTAAGACACTATACACTATGAACCGCTCTTTTGGGGGGCTCCTTTTTTTATACGATGCTACAATAATTTCAAAATGGGCAGTTTCTGATATTCCTTCTAAAGATATAGACGTTTTGCTTAATGAAGATCCCGAATTGATGGCTGCAAAAGCTAAAATTGGAGAGAACCTTACATTAGAATTTACAATCTTTATATTGTTACTTATAATTGTCCTTATGCGTTATTTACTGAAGATTTTTTACAAACACACAACCAATGAAGCTAGAGAAAAATAAAAATCTAAAAACCTTAAATACATTAGGTTTCGATGTTAATGCACAATGGTATGCCCGGCCTGAATGTACTGAAGAGTTAAAATCTTTGCTTTGTGACAAGCAATATTACGGTATGGAAAAGCTCATTATGGGATCGGGTTCAAACATACTTTTTAAAGGTAACTATAATGGCATAGTTATACATCCAGCTATTAATGAGATTTCTATAGTAGATAGAGATAATGACTTTGTTTACGTGCGAGCCGGAGCCGGGGTTGTTTGGGACAATTTTGTAGTTTGGTGTACCGATAGAGGGTGGGGTGGGATTGAGAATCTATCTGCCATTCCTGGTTGTGTGGGTGCCTCGCCTATCCAAAATATAGGAGCATATGGCTCAGAGGTGAAAGATACCATTGTTTCAGTAGAATTCATCATGCTCTCTAATGGCCAAGAGTGCACACTAGACAATAAAAGTTGTAATTTTGGTTATAGAGATAGTGTTTTTAAAAACGAGCTAAAATCAAAAATGGCTATCACATTTGTGACTTTCAAATTATCTTTATATCCTAAATTGAATATTAATTATGCCGATGTATCTGAAAAATTAGCTAACGTTAAAAATCCAACTTTAAGCGATGTAAGAGAAGCTATAGTAGAAATTAGAGCACGTAAACTTCCAGACCCTGCAGTAGTAGGCAATGCCGGTAGCTTTTTTAAGAATCCTGTGATAGAAGAAGAGATTGCATTAAAACTTCAAAAAGAGAATTCTACTCTAAAGCTTTATCCAGCTAAAGATGGGTGTAAAGTGCCGGCAGGTTGGCTTATTGAGCAGTGCGGCTTTAAAGGTGTAAGATATGGAAACGTTGGAGTTCACCAAAATCAAGCGCTTGTTTTGCTAGCCTATGAAGGTGCAACAGGAGAGGAGTTGCTTGGTTTGGCAGAAAAAATAAAGCGATCTGTAAAAGATCGCTTTAATATAGATATTATACCAGAGGTTAACGTTATAGCTTCCTCTTAACTTCTACGATTGTGTAAGATTCAACTATATCTCCAATTCTGATATCATTGAAGCCATCTATGTTTAGCCCACAATCATACCCTGTTGCAACCTCTTTAACATCATCTTTAAACCTCTTGAGAGATCCTAAGTTTCCAGTGTAAATAACTATGCCATCACGTATCATACGTATTTTAGCATTTCTGTGAAGTTTACCCTCTTTAACCATACAGCCGGCAATTGTGCCTACTTTTGAGACTCTAAATATTTCTCTTACCTCGGCAGTTGCTGTTATCTCTTCTTTCTTCTCTGGAGCAAGCATCCCCTCTATACCATCTTTCACCTCATTAATTGCATCATAAATTACAGAATAGAGCCTAATTTCTATCTCTTCTTTCTCTGCAAGTCTTCTAGAGTTTGCCGATGGGCGCACTTGGAAACCAATTATAATTGCATTAGATGCAGCCGCCAATAGAACGTCTGATTCAGAAATTGCTCCAACGGCTTTATGAATTACATTTACATGAATCTCTTCGTTAGATAGTTGTATTAGTGAATCTGATAGAGCTTCAATAGAGCCATCTACGTCACCTTTTACAATAACGTTCAACTCTTGGAAATTGCCAATTGCAATTCTTCTACCTATCTCTTCTAGAGTAATATGCTTTTGAGTTTTTAATCCTTGAATTCTAATTAGTTGCTCTCTTTTATTTGCTAAATCTCTAGCCTCTTTTTCATCTTCGATTACATTAAAAAGCTCACCTGCAGCTGGTGCTCCATTTAACCCCAAAATTGATACTGGGCTAGAAGGACCTGCCGAGTCAATTTTTTGACCTCTCTCATTGAACATGGCTTTGATTCTTCCGGTATTGCTTCCACTTAGAATAATGTCTCCAGTATGTAAAGTACCTGTCTGAACTAAAACAGTTGCTACAAAGCCTCTACCTTTATCTAGTGAAGATTCAATTATAGTACCTCTAGCTCTTCTTTTTGGATTTGCTGTTAAATCTAAAAGTTCAGACTCAAGAAGAACTTTTTCTAGAAGTTTATCTACGTTTAAGCCTTGTTTGGCAGAAATCTCTTGACACTGGTATTTGCCACCCCAATCTTCTACAAGAAGGTTCATACTTGCAAGTTGTTCTTTAATTCTTTCGCCATTGGCACCAGGTTTATCCATTTTGTTTATGGCAAATACCATAGGAACACCAGCTGCCTGGGCGTGATTAATTGCCTCTTTAGTTTGGGGCATAACAGCATCATCTGCTGCAATAATTATAATTGCAATATCTGTTACCTTTGCTCCACGTGCTCTCATAGCAGTAAAGGCCTCGTGACCAGGTGTATCAAGGAAAGTGATTCTCTCTCCACTTGCAATCTTTAAGTTATATGCACCAATATGTTGGGTAATTCCTCCGGCTTCGCCTGCAATCACATTTGCTTTACGTACATAGTCTAGCAAAGATGTTTTACCGTGGTCTACGTGACCCATAACGGTAACAATAGGAGGCCTGCTCACCATATCTTCTGGGCTATCCTCTTCTTCGTCGTCTATTGCGTCTTGAATATCGGCTGTTACAAACTCTACTTTAAAGCCAAACTCCTCTGCCACAAGAACCATTGCTTCGGCGTCTAGCCTCTGGTTTATAGATACCATTAAGCCTAAGTTCATACATGCTTCAATTACTTTGATAACTGCAACATCCATCATAACGGCTAAGTCATTTACAGTGACAAATTCAGTAACCTTGAGAATGGTACTAGAAATTTGTTCCATTTCATGCTCTTCCTGTATTTTCTGAGAAGCTAGCTCTCTTTTATCTTTACGATATCTAGAGCCTCCTCTTGATTTACCCTTTCCCTCTACCATACGAAGGTAGGTCTCTTTTATTTGCCTTTGAACAGCATCTTCGTCTACCTCATTTCTTACAGGTTTGAACTTCTCTTTACCTATAGGACGGTTATCTTTTTTCTTGTTTTTAGCGTTTACGTTTGTTTTGTCTCCAGGTTTGAAAGGAGTGTTTTTAGCCTCTTTTGTAACGTCTACCTTCTCTTTATGAGGCTTCCTTATTCTCTCTCTCTTGCCTTTGTGACCATCTCTTGAAGAGGCTCTTGGTTCGGGCTTCTTCTTCTCGAACTGAGAAAGATCTATTGTACCACTAATAACAGGCCCTGCCAAACGCTGTACCTTTGTTTCAATGTGTTCAATGACAGGTGCAGAGCTCTCTTCCTTAACTGGAGCTGGTGTAACTATTTGTTTTGGCAGCTCCTTCTTAGGCTGAACCCTTTTACTGTGCGGCCTGTCGTTTGTTTTTACATGACCGCTTTTGTTGTCTAATTCTTTTTGCAGAGTGGTTGTTGTTTGTGGTTTATTACTTTGTTCGGTTTGTTTTACAGGGATACTCTCAGTTGTAGCTAAGGCTTTTTCTGCAGTAACGGTTTGTTTTTCTTGTGGAGTAGTAACTGGCTTTAAAGCCGGTGCTTCTTCTTTCTCCTTATTTAATGTTGTAGTTACTGGAACTTCAACTGGTTTCTCTATTTTTGTTTCAGAGGTTATATCTGATTTTGCTTGAGCAGGTTCTATAGGAGGAGTTGTCTCTACTGTAGGTTTTTGAACTGTCTCGGGAGTAGAAACAGGCTCTATTACTGGAGTAGGTTCAATTTTAGGAGTTTCTGGCTGGGGGGCCGGTTTGGTGGGTTTGTTAATTTGATCTAAATCTATTTTGCCAATGATTCTAGGAGAAGGGGGGGCTGCAGTAGTGGTTTTAATGAACACCTCTTGAACGGGTATGTCATCTTCTTGCTCTTCTGCTTTTTCGATTTCGGCTTGCTCGGTAATCTCTTTAACTTTAATTGCAATTTTCTTAGATTGGTCTTTAAGAATTTGATCTTTCCCAAACTCTTTTTTTACTAAATCGTATGCATCGGGATTTATTTTTGTACCTGGAGATGCTTCAATCTCAATTTTTTTGCTTTTAAGGAAATCTACAAGGGTCCCCAAACCAATGTTAAATTCCTTTAGTATCTTACCCACTCTTATGCTTTCGTTTATTGTCATATTTTTCCTCCCATTTTTAATAAAACTATTCGAATTCTTCTCTAAGAATCTTTTGAATTTCCAATACTGTCTCTTCTTCAAGGTCTGCCCTGCGAACTATTTCAGACACAGGAAGAGCTAAAACGCTTTTTGCAGTATCGCAACCTATAGAACGTAAAGATTGAATAACCCACTCATCTATTTCGTCGCTAAATTCAGTTAGAAGAACGTCTTCCTCTTCGTCTTCAATGTCTCTGAAGACATCAATCTCCATCTCTATGAGCATTCCGGCAAGCTTGATATTGCTACCTCCTTTACCTATTGCCAAAGAAACGTCGTCAGGTTTAAGATATACGCCAACTCTTTTCTCTTCTTCATTAATTTTAACAGAGACAATTTTAGCAGGGCTCAGAGCTCTTTGAATAAGCAGCTGCATATTTGATGTCCAATTAATGATATCTATGTTTTCGTTACGTAATTCCCTAACAATTCCATGAATTCTTGAGCCCTTTACACCAACGCAAGCACCAACAGGGTCAATTCTTTCGTCGTATGATTCTACTGCTACTTTTGCTCTCTCTCCAGGTATTCTAACAATTTTCTTAATAGTAATTAATCCATCAAAAATTTCTGGTACCTCTTGTTCGAATAATCTTTCTAGGAATACTGTAGAAGTTCTTGAAAGAGTAATAATTGGGTTATTATTTCTCATCTCTATAGAAGATACAATTGCTCTTACTGTATCGCCTTTCTTAAAGAAATCGTTTGGAATTTGCTCTGTTTTAGGAAGAACTAGTTCGTTTTCATCTTCGTCTAAAACTAACACCTCTTTTTTCCATACTTGATAAACTTCGCCAACTATGATATCTCCAATCTTCTCTTTATACTTATTATAAAGATTAGCTTTTTCAATATCCATTATTCGTCCCGATAAGTTTTGTCTAAGATTGAGAATTCCTCGCCTTCCAAAACTCGAAAGCTTAACCTCTTCTACAAACTCTTCACCAATCTCGTAGGAGTCGTCTACCTTAGATACCTCACTCATAGAAATTTGGGTGTTAGGGTCTTCGACTGCTTCTACAACCTCTCTGTTTCTCCAGATTTCAAAGTCTCCTTTGTCTATATTTATTATTATATCAAAGTTGTCTGCAGTGCCGTACATTTTTATAAGTTGATTTCTGAAAACATCTTCCAGAACACTCATCATTGTAGGGCGATCTATATTTTTTAGTTCTTTGAATTCAGCAAAAGTGCTGATTAAATTTAACCCTTCCATATATAGGTAAATTTCTTTAAAGTATTATTTGAATTTTATAAACGGTCTTGTGCTTTTTATATCGCTCAAGTCATAAGTTTCTGTTATTTCGGTTTTTTGAGCCCTCTTCTTACCCTCTTGTTTCTCCATTATAAAACGAGATATTTCAATTTTATCTGAAGTAGCAGATTTTAGGGTAGCTATAAATTTGGTCCCTTTCTTTAGTATGATCTCTACCTCTTGTTCTAGGAATTTTTCATACTGTTTTAATACCTTAAAAGGCATATCTAAACCGGCAGAAGTAACTGTAAGGGAGAAATCTTCCTCTTCTCTATCTAGCCCTTGTTCTACTATTTTACTAATGTCGGCACATTGCTTAATGTTAACTGTGTCTAATGACTCAATA
>CAZHHY010000003.1:0-25798 GCA_964532375.1 uncultured Muribaculaceae bacterium | reverse complement strand
GCTCCGTGGCCACCTGGTCTAAAAATTAATTTTCCGTTATTATCTTTAATTAAATTATTATCTAAATCTACTGCAACTGTATCTGTAGAAGGTTTTTGAACTGTAAAAGAGACTTGGTAGCTACATTGATACTCTCTCTCGTAATAAGGAATAATCTCTTCTATATGCTTTTTAAATAGAGCAAGGTGCTCTTGTGATACAGAAATTATTAGCTTAATAACACCATGTGAATTCATAGCATATTTAGAGGCTTCACAAATTTGCTCTTCAAGTGCGGTTCTTGCTCTATCTCTATATTTATGAAATTTAATGAGCCCCTTTGGAAGAGTCCCATATGCCATGCCATCTTTTAGTAATAGAGCTTCAAGAATCTCTTTATCCGAAGCTTTTGCAATATCTATCTTTTTAACAAGATCGTTATAAAAAGGGTATTTACTAATCTCTGCTATAAATTTTTTCGCCGGCAAACTTTTATCTAACTCACTATTTAGCTGAGCATTGTTAATACCATCGTAAAGATCTTTAAACATTCTTGTAGCCGCGCCCGATGCGGGAACAAATTTACAAACCTCACCTTCAAATTTAGAATAGCGCTTTATATAAGCAAATTGCTCCTCTTTAGAAAGTAGCTTTATACCTCTTTTAGGAGTAGCTGCTGCTACTACCTGTGGAATTGAAAACCCTGTTTTAAATTGGTGGAGTTGATGTTGAATTGTTTCTAGCTTAGAGCCTCTCTCTTGAATCTGCTTTAAATCTTCTTTACTAAACATATAGTCTCTTTTTATGTGAATAGATTTGAGTCTAAATATACAAAAAACAAATTAATTAACTTTTAGCAAGAGCTTTTCTATTGTTTTAATTACTCCCTGGTTTAATTCTCTTCTATAAATATACTCAGACCTTGTCTGCTCAAAAAGCTCTGGGTTAGATCTTAGCTTTAAATCTTGTTCCCAAACAGGGTAGATATTAAGTAAAATTCTTGCTACAGATTCTATTACAGAGCTCTCTGCTATATTATGGGGGTGTGTTATCTCTAACATTGGCGGCTCTATCATAAAATTATTTAACTCCTTAATTTTAAAAAATTTAGCAAAATTTAACACACTCATTACAGTTGCATTAATTTTTCCTTCTAGAGAATAGCCAGCTATGTGTGGAGTAGCTATATCTACACAAGAGAGATAATTTAAGTTAATATTCGGTTCATCGCTCCATACATCAACAATTAGGCCTCCTAATTTATCTCTATTTTCTATTATAGCAGCCTGGTCTACAACCTCTCCCCTTGAGGTATTCACTAAAAACGCACCCTTTTGCATTTTTTCTATAAACCTATTAGAGCATATGTTTTTTGTCTCTTCATTTAATGGAACGTGCAGAGTAACTATTTGAGATTTATTCAAAACATAATTTAAATCGTAGTAAGGAACCTTATTACTAATTACACTTTTGGGAGGGTCGCACCGAAGCGCCGTAAACCCAATTTTCTCTGCTAATTGAGCGAGTCTTTCTCCAACATTGCCAGCCCCAATTATTCCAATAGTTTGTCCTGTTAGATCTCTATCATTTTTACACATGAGTGCAAAAAGAGTAGTAATTACATGCTGCACAACTCCATGAGCGTTGCATCCTGCAGCATTAAAGAGAGCAATTTGCTCCCTCTGGCAATAATCTAAATCTATATGATCACTACCAATTGTGGCAGTAAAAATTGCCTTTACTTGACTACCCTGTAGAAGCTCTTTATTGCACTTGGTTCTAGTACGAATTATTAATGCTCGAGCATTGGAAATGTTTTCTGAATTAATCTCGCTACCCTTTAAATAAACAGGAGAACAATATGGCTCAAGAACACCCTTGATAAATGGTATATCACAATCTATAACTACTTTGAAATTATTGGTTTTCATTATTTTTACTTTAAAATAAGTAATTTAACAACTTCGCTCCCAAGAATTCCATTCATTCGCTCTAGAACTGCAACTCTATGCATAAAAAGCTGGTTTTTAGCAGAAGAAGATGATATTTTACATATTAAACGCCCATCTTTGAAATATTTTTCTGTAGTGTACTGTTTATATTTATCGCCCACAACATTGTCCCAAGCATCAAACACCTTCATTCTTAATAGTCCTTGGTCTAAGCCAGTCTCCTTAAGAAGCTCTTTGAATATATCACCAATCACTACTGTTTTATGCCGTCTCATAATTCTATTTAATAATACCCAATTCTATCTCTAACGAAGCAGAGCTACCATTAATTTTAGATAATATCTCTTGGACTCTCACTTTATTACTATCTGTTATAAAAATTTGCCCAAAGAAATTAGACGAAACCATATTTAGAAGAGACTCTATTCTACTCATATCTAATTTGTCAAAAACATCGTCTAAGAGTAAAAGCGGAACTCTTTTATGCATATCTCTCATTATTTCGAACTGAGCAAGTTTTAAAGAGATTAGAAACGATTTTTGCTGCCCTTGTGAACCACAAATACGAAATAGGTGGTCATTCATATTAAAAATAAGATCGTCTCTTTGGATGCCCACTGTTGTATATTTAAATAACCTATCTCTCTCTCTAGTTGTTTTTAACAACTCTTCTAAACTCCCATCTTTAAGATCTGACTTATAGTCAATTGATATACTTTCCTTACCACCAGATAGCATTTTATAGTACTTATTCACTATAGGAAAGAGTTTCTCTACAAATTCTACTCTCTTTTCAAAAATATAGCTTGCGTTCCAAGAGAGTCTTTCAGAAAAAGTGTCTAGCAAGTCTGTGTTAAAATTGTCAGACTTTAAAAGTTTGTTTCTTTGAGCCAACAGTTGAATGTAATTTTGAACTCTTCTAAGATACTCACTATCTATTTGAGACAAAATTGAATTTATAAATTTACGTCTCTCTTCACCCGATTCGTTAATAAGACAATTATCATAAGGAGACACCATAACAATAGGAATAATCCCAATATGATCAGATAACCTAGTATAACTTTTGGCATTGCGTTTAAATTGCTTTCCACCTTCTCTCTCTAATGTAAATGAGATAATGTCTGTAGTCTCATCTTCTCTACTATACTCTCCTGTTACTCTACATAGATCCATCTCATAAGCTATAGTGTGCATATCTAAACCCGAAAAATAACTCTTGGTCATAGAAAGATAATAAACAGCATCTAGCAGGTTGGTTTTACCAACTCCGTTCATTCCTGTGATGCAATTTAGCTTAGGAGAAAAGCGAATATCTGTCCCAGAAATATTTTTAAAGCCAGAGATAGTTATTTTTTTTAAATACATTTGCAATTAAGTTGATATACAAAGTTACTACTTTTATCGATTTAAAATTTGAGATTCGATAAAAAATTGTAATTTTGCACCCTGCTAATAAATCTTATAAATGTCAAAGAAAATTAAACATCAGGAGCCGGAAGAGAGTGTAGAGAACGTTTTAAATGTTACAGAACATTTCATACAGAAACACAAAAACACACTTATTTATTCGGTAGTTGCAGTTCTTGTAATTGCTATCATTGGATTTGCATATCAGCATTTTTATCGCAAACCATTAAAAGAAGAAGCATTAGGTCAAACTTTTGTTGCCGAACAAGCTTTTCGTGCAGACTCTTTTTCAGTCGCACTTAACGGAGATGGCAACTCTCTTGGTTTCAATCAGGTAATTGACGAATATGGCTCTGCTGCCCCTGCTGCAGTCTATCTGTACGCCGGTGTTTGCGAACTGCATTTAGGTAACTTCGAAAAGGCTATTTCTTACCTTAAGAAGTATAAGTCTAAAGACCCTGTGATGCAGGCAAGAGCCATTGCAAATATTGGTGATGCCTATGTTGGTTTAATGAAAAATAAAGATGCACTTAACAGCTATCTAAAAGCAGCTTCGCATTCCGATAACGTTTTTGCAGCAACTTATATGCTCAAAGCTGGAATAATGCAAGAAGAGCTTGGCGACTTCAAAGCTGCCATAAAAACTTACGAAGAAATCAAGGTTAAATATCCTCAAAGTCAGGAAGGTGCAGAGGCCGATAAATATATAGCACGTATTAGTGTTAAATAAAGGTCTCCCATTTTTTCCTCACTATTATTGAGGCTAATATCACAACTATGGGAAGAGCGTTTGAATTCAGAAAAGAGAGAAAGATGAAAAGGTGGGGTAATATGTCCCGTACCTTTACAAGATTAGGAAAAGAGATAACAATTGCAGCCAAAGGAGGAGGGCCCGACCCAGATAATAATCCAAGATTAAGAGCTTTAATCTCTACTGCCCGTTCAGAAAACATGCCCAAAGACAACATAGAGAGGGCAATTAAGAGGGCTGTAGAGAAAGAACACTCAGATTATAAAGAGTTAGTTTATGAAGGCTACGGCTCACATGGAATTGCCTTTCTTATAGAGACTGCAACCGACAATCCAACCCGCACAGTTGCTAATATTCGTAGTATATTCAACAGAGCTCCAGGAGGCTCTCTGGGAGTATCGGGAAGCGTTGAATTTATGTTCGACCGTAAATCTGTATTCAAAGTTAAAAGTGAACAACCAATAGATCTTGAAGAACTAGAATTAGACCTGATAGATTATGGTGCCGAGGAAGTTTTTATGGAAGAAGATGAGATTGTAATTTATGGGAGCTTCGAATCTTATGGTAATATTCAAAAATTCATAGAAGAGAAAGGATATGAACTAGTAACTGGTGAGTTTGAAAGAATTCCCAATATAGCTCTAAAAGAGCTTACAGAAGAAGAAAAAGCCGATATAGATAAAATGATAGAACGCCTAGAGAACGACGATGATGTTCAGAACGTTTATCACACAATGGCAAATTAAACTTTTTAAAAGTAAAAGTGGTTGAAAGATCAACCACTTTTTTTTTGGCATAAAGTTATAATTTCATACCTTTGTATGATATATACTAAAAATTTATAATCAATATTTTATACTATTATGAAACTATCGCATATTGAGCACATCGGTATCGCTGTTAAGTCTTTAGAAACTGCCATCCCTTTTTATGAGCAGAAACTTGGCCTTAAGTGTTATTCTGTAGAAGAAGTTGAAGAACAAAAGGTAAAAACTGCATTTTTCAAAGTTGGTCAAACCAAGATTGAGCTTCTCGAGAGTACAGATCCCGAAGGCCCAATAGGTAAGTTCATTGAAAAAAGAGGTGAAGGAGTTCATCACATTGCTTTTGCAACAGAAAAACTACAAGAAAATTTAGATGAACTTGCGCAAAAAGGGGTTCAACTAATAGATAAAACACCAAGAAAAGGCGCAGAAGGGCTTAACATAGCCTTTTTACATCCTAAATCTACCTTAGGTGTTCTTACAGAGCTTTGCGAAAATCCAAATAAAGTAGCCAATAATTAATTTTTAATCATAATATACAATGAGCCAACAACTAGAACAGGTTAAAGCGCTAATTCAACTTCGCGAAAAAGCGCGTTTGGGAGGTGGTCAGAAAAGAATCGACTCACAGCACAGTAAAGGAAAATACACAGCTCGTGAAAGGATTACAATGCTTCTTGACGAGGGTAGCTTTGAAGAGTATGACATGTTTGTTACACACCGATGCACAAATTTTGGAATGGAGAAAAACACCTTCCTTGGCGATGGTGTAGTTACAGGATACGGCACTATCGAAGGTAGGCTTGTGTACGTTTTTGCACAAGACTTTACCGTTTTCGGAGGCTCTCTATCCGAAAGCTTTGCAATGAAAATTTGCAAAGTAATGGATCAAGGAATGAAAATGGGCGCCCCTGTAATTGGAATCAATGACTCAGGTGGAGCTCGTATTCAAGAAGGTGTGAATGCACTTGCCGGTTATGCCGAGATTTTCCAGAGAAACATTCTAGCCTCTGGTGTAATTCCTCAGATATCTGCTATTTTTGGTCCTTGTGCCGGTGGTGCTGTTTACTCCCCTGCCCTTACAGACTTTAACATCATGACAAAAGGGACTAGCTATATGTTCCTTACCGGTCCTAAAGTTGTTAAAACTGTTACAGGCGAAGATGTTACTCAAGAACAACTTGGTGGAGCTAGCGTGCACGCAACAAAAAGCGGCGTGGCCCACTTTGCAGTTGAAACCGAAGAAGATGGTATAAAGGTAATTCGCGATCTACTAGGCTATCTACCTCAGAACAACTTAGAAGAAGCTCCATTTGTACCAACTAACGACCCTATCGATAGATTAGACGACGCTCTTAATGACATTATTCCAGATAGCCCTAACAAACCATACGATATGTATGAAGTTATTGGTTCTATCGTAGATGATGGAAAATTCCTTGAAGTACACAGAGACTATGCAACTAACATTATTGTTGGATTTGCTCACTTCAATGGTACTTCGGTAGGTATTGTAGCAAATCAACCTAAAGTTTTAGCTGGAGTTCTAGACAATAATGCCTCTCGTAAAGCAGCTCGTTTTGTAAGATTCTGCGATGCATTTAATATTCCTATTGTTACATTGGTAGACGTTCCAGGATTCCTTCCAGGAACTCAACAAGAGTACGGTGGAATTATTCTTCACGGTGCAAAACTTCTTTATGCATATGGAGAAGCTACTGTTCCTAAGATTACAGTTACTCTAAGAAAATCATATGGTGGAGCATACTGCGTAATGAGCAGCAAGCACCTTAGAGGAGATATCAACTACGCATGGCCAACTGCAGAGATAGCAGTAATGGGCCCATCTGGCGCAATTGAGGTTCTTTATGGAAAAGAAGTCGCTGCAGCAGAAGATCCAGTAGCATTTGCAAAAGAGAAAGAAGATGAATACAGAGATGCATTTGCAAACCCATATAATGCTGCAAGATATGGCTACATAGACGATGTTATTGAACCTAGAAACACTAGATTCCGTATCATTAGATCTTTACAGCAACTTGCAACCAAAAAGTTGGTTAATCCTCCTAAAAAACATGATAACCTGCCATTATAAACAGCCAACAAAATGAAGAAAATAAAATATAATATACTTTTATTGTTGGGATTTCTAGCCATAACATTTAATGTTACAGCTCAAAACATGTCCGATATGTGTATCAATGAAATATTGGTTACCAATACCGATGATTTCATTGACGATTTCGGAAATAAAAACGGCTGGATAGAACTCTTTAACACCTCTTACGGTACAGTAAATATTGGAGGATGTTACCTTACAAATGATCCCAATAATCTTACAAAGTACATGATCCAAAAAGGAGATGTGCTCACAAGTATAAAACCTAGACAGCATATTCTTTTTTGGGCAGATAACCAACCTCATAGAGGCACTTTTCACTTGAACTTTACCTTAGAAGAGTCAAATGAAATTCTCTTGGTAAGTAGCGATGGAAGAACAATCATAGATAGGGTAAAAATCCCTCATGATATCCTTTCAGAAAACGTCTCTTACGGAAGAATCGAAGATGGCATAACAGTTATGGGCCCCAATAAAACTCCAGATATTAATAAAACCTGGGCAATTCTCTCCAAAACATCTCCTAGTACTAATAATTATGGTACAGACAAAGAGAGTAAAGGCTTGCAATTACAATTAGTAGACAAATATGGAATTATAATGTCTGTTACTGCAATGTCTGTTGTTTTCCTTTCTCTTATTCTACTCTATATTGTATTTAAGCACATAGGTAAATTTAATATTAGAAAGAGTAAAGAAAGAGCACTTCGTGCATCTGGTGGAACTCCTACCAAATCGGCAATAGCTACAGGAGAGATACCTGCCGAAGTTTACGCTGCAATTGCAACAGCTGTGTATGCATACTTCGAAGACGACGAAAATCACGACATTGAGAATACAATTCTTACAATTGATAAGGTAACTCGTAATTACTCGCCTTGGAGTTCAAAAATTTACACTCTTCGCGAGACACCTAATAAGAAATAGATTATAACCTGTAAATTAAGATGAAAGAATATAAATTAACAATAAATGGTAATAAATACGCAGTAGCGATTACCAATGTAGAAGATTCAATTGCAGAGGTGGAGGTAAACGGAACCCCATTCAAAGTAGAAATAGAAAAGACTGCAAAAGACAAGCCTGTTTCAGTAATAAAAATGAACAAACCGGCACAAGTAGATGCTACAGTTAGCCGCCCAGTAAATGCTGGAGGCGAAACAATTATCTCGTCTCCACTTCCAGGTGTTATTTTAGAGGTTGTGGTTCAAGAAGGCGATACCGTAAAACGTGGTCAGAAGCTTATGGTGCTTGAGGCAATGAAAATGGAAAATGCCATTGAAGCTACTGCCGATGGCAAAGTAATTAGCGTTAAAGCGAACAAAGGAGACTCCGTACTTGAAGGAGCAGCCTTAATAATAATTGGATAACATGGAACAAGGACTTTTTTCATTATTATCAGATAACCTTCAGATGTTTTTGCAGTATTCAGGATTTGCGAATGCTACTCCCGGACATATACTAATGATTCTAATAGGGTTACTTTTTATTTACTTAGCCATAAAGAAAGATTGGGAGCCACTTCTATTAATTCCAATTGGATTTGGAATAATAGTAGGTAATATCCCTCTTTTCGATGGACTTCAAATTGGAGTTTATGAAGAGGGCTCTGTCTTAAACATTCTTTACCAAGGAGTACAAAAAGGCTGGTATCCACCGCTTATTTTTATGGGTATTGGAGCAATGACAGACTTCAGCGCTTTAATCTCTAATCCAAAATTATTATTGATAGGTGCTGCTGCTCAGTTTGGTATTTTTGGCGCATACGCTATAGCCTTACTAATAGGGTTTGGTCCTGCAGAAGCAGGTGCAATTGGCATAATTGGCGGAGCCGATGGTCCTACAGCAATTTTCTTAGCTTCAAGACTAGCTCCAGACCTATTAGGTGCAATTGCAGTATCTGCATATTCCTATATGGCATTGGTTCCTCTAATTCAACCCCCAATTATGAGGTTGTTAACAACAAATAAAGAGCGATTAATTAAAATGAAAGCCTCAAGAGCAGTTTCTCAAACCGAGAAAAAACTCTTTCCAATAATTGGCTTTTTATTGACTGCTTTTATTGTTCCTTCTGGAATACCTCTATTGGGATTACTCTTCTTTGGAAACTTACTTAAAGAGAGCGGCGTTACAAGAAGGCTTGCAGAGACCGCTAGAGGGCCACTTATCGATGTAGTAACTATCCTTATAGGTTTAACTGTGGGGTGCTCTACTCAAGCAGATAAATTTTTACAGGTTACTTCTGTTTATATCTTTATTATTGGTGCCGCTTCATTTATTATAGCAACAGCTGCAGGCGTACTTTTTGTGAAAATATTTAACCTAGTACTTAAAGATGGTAATAAAATCAACCCTCTTATTGGTAACTCAGGAGTATCGGCAGTGCCAGATGCAGCAAGAGTTTCCAATGTTATAGGGTTAGAATACGACAAAACTAACTACTTGCTTATGCACGCAATGGGTCCTAACGTGGCCGGTGTAATTGGGAGCGCTGTTGCGGCTGGAATTCTACTTGGATTCCTTTCGTAAAGTGGTTGCGTAAATTACTTAAAATGTTAAAAAAGCGCCAATAATTATGGCGCTTTTTCTATTTTTTTCTATCTTTGATCAAATTCAAAATTTATGTAATATGCAAAATAAATTGCAAGAGCTAACAGAGAAACTTTATTCAGAAGGTCTATCTAAAGGAAAACAAGAAGCCCAAGAGCTTAAAGCAAAGGCACAGAAAGAGGCACAAGAGATAATTGCTAAAGCAAATCAAGAGTACAAAAATATTCTAGAGAAAGCTCAAAAAGACGCCAATGATTTTAAATTGAAAATAGATAATGAAATCAAAATGGTAGCCAAGCAAGCCCTTGCAACTGTAAAGCATAATATAGAAGAGATTCTCATCGTTAATGCTACCGAAAAACCAATAAAAGAGGCTTTAAATAGCAAAGAGTTTTTGGGAGAAATTATTAAAGAATCTATTCAAGCATTTAGCCCTAACAATAGCAATGCTGTAGACCTTGAAGTTCTTCTGCCCCAGAGTAGAAAAGAGGAGTTAGATAGCTTCATTAAAAATGAATTTAAAAACCAGATGAACTCAGGTGTAGAGTTTGGGTACGATAAAAAATTCCAAACTGGCTTTAAAATTGGCCCTAAAGGCCAAAGTTATCACATAAGCTTTACAGATAATGATTTTCAAAATTTGATATCACAATATCTCAAGCCAATTACTCGCCAATTTTTATTCAGTGAATAATAATGGGAAATTATCACTACATCATAGCAGGGCTCCCCGATATTGTTCTTGATTTTGAAAATTCAGGTTATGATTTAGATGCTCTTTTTGAGCACATTTCAGAAATGAGTTCAGAGCAAGACAGGCGCTGCATGGAGTGGCTATTTTTTGGCCTCAAAGAAGAAAATCTGAATAATCACTTCTATAGAGCAATCAAAAAGTCAAAAAACAAATTTATCAGGGAGTATTTTACATTTGACTTAGAGCTAAGAAACTTTCAAGCAGCCTATATTGCAAGAAAGAACTCTCTTGACCCAGCTAACTATCTTATAGGAGAAGACGAAATTACAGAGCAACTTAAAATAAGTAAAGCACCAGATTTTGGGCTCTCTTTATATTCCAATAGCGCAACAGAAGTATTTAAAATTCTGAATAACAGTAATATCTTAGAGAGGGAGCATCTCTTAGATAGGCTAAAATGGAACAAAGCTAATGACATTTGCACCTTTAACTATTTTGACATAAACTCTGTGCTCTCATTTTTATTAAAGGCTAGTATTGTAAAAAGGTGGTACAAGCTAGATAGGAAAAAGGGGGCTGTTATTTTTAAGCAGTTAGTAGACGAGGTAAGAGGAACTTTTAAACTAGAAAATAATTATTAGTAATATATGAAAACCACAGGAATAGTTACAGGGATTATCTCTAATCTGGTTACCATTGAAGTAGATGGTCCCGTTGCTCAAAATGAAATTTGCTATATAGATCTCTCGGGAACTCTGTTAATGGCAGAGGTTATTAAAATAACTGGGAATGAGGCATTCGTTCAGGTCTATGAAAGCACTAGAGGCCTCAGAGCTGGAGATAAAGCAGAGTTTCGCGGGCATATGCTAGAGGTAGATCTTGGTCCAGGCATTTTATCAAGTATATATGATGGGCTTCAAAACAACCTTGAAACTATGGAAGGTGTTTTCCTTAAAAGAGGAGATTATACACCCGCTTTAGATTCAACTAAAAAATGGGAATTTACTCCAATCGCAAAAGAGGGAGACGAAGTAGTTGCTGCAGACTGGCTTGGAGAGGTAAAAGAAGGCTGGTTGCCTCATAAAATAATGGTTCCATTTTCTTTTAAAGGAAGTTATAAAGTTAAATCTGTAGCCCAAGCTGGTGAGTACACAATAGAAGATTCAATTGCTATTCTTATAAACGAAGCCAATGAAGAGGTAATTGTAACAATGAAACAAAAATGGCCAGTAAAATTACCTATCCTAAATTATATAAATAAGCCGAGGCCATATCGAATTATGGAAACCAGAGTTAGGGTAATAGATACCTTTAATCCAATTGCCGAAGGTGGAACTGGATTTATACCAGGCCCTTTTGGTAGCGGTAAAACAGTGCTGCAGCAAGCTATTTCAAAACAAGCAGAGGCAGATGTTATTATAGTTGCAGCTTGTGGAGAGAGAGCAAACGAAGTAGTAGAGATTTTCACCGAATTCCCACTACTAATAGATGCACGAAGCGGAAGAATGCTAATGGAAAGAACAACCATTATTTGCAATACCTCTAATATGCCTGTTGCTGCCAGGGAAGCATCGGTATATACCGCTATGACAATAGGCGAATATTACCGCTCTATGGGCATGAAAGTCCTTCTTCTAGCCGACTCCACCTCTAGATGGGCACAAGCTTTACGTGAGATGAGTAATCGTATGGAAGAACTTCCAGGAGCAGACGCTTTCCCTATGGACCTCCCTGCAATTATCTCTAGCTTTTATGCAAGAGCTGGTATTGTAAATCTCAATAACGGGCAAACCGGCTCTGTAACATTTATAGGAACGGTTTCTCCTGCTGGTGGTAACTTAAAGGAGCCTGTAACAGAATCTACTAAAAAGGTTGCTCGTTGTTTCTTTGCATTATCTCAAAATAGAGCAGATAAAAAGAGATATCCTGCAGTAGACCCTGTAGATTCCTATTCTAAATATCTAGAATATCCAGAGATTATAGAAGATCTAAAGAACAAAATAGGTGCAAACTGGGTAGAGAGAGTTGCTCGTGGTAAAAATATAATTTTAAGAGGGAAAGAGTCCTACGAGCAGATAAACATACTTGGAGACGATGGCGTTCCTTTGGAATATCATGAAAGATTCTGGAAATCTGAACTTATAGATTTTGTAATTTTACAACAAGATGCTTTTGACGAAATAGATGCAAATTGCCCTATGGAAAGACAAAGCTATATGTATAATCTTGTTTTGGATATCTGTGAGAAAACCTTTGAATTCGAAAATTTTGAAGAGTGCAGCAACTTCTATAAAAAGCTTATAAATCTACTGCGACAAATGAACTATACCAAATTTGAAAGCGCTGATTTTAATAAATATCTCGAGCAAATTAATAACGAAATAAACAATGGCAAGTAAAGCATTTCAAAAGATATACACTCAATTGCAGGCAATAACCAAGGCAACTGTTAAATTATACGCACAAGGGATAACTAATGACGAACTTGCAACGGTAGACGGAAGGCTTGCTCAGGTAGTACAAATTAAAAGAGACCTCATTACACTTCAAATATTTGGAGGTACAGAAGGGATCCCAACAAATTCAGAAGTAATATTTTTTGGAGAACCTCCAAAAGTGAATGTTAGTGAAGATTTAGCTGGTCGCTTTTTCGATGCCTTTGGCAACCCTATAGATGGTGGCCCGCCTGTAGAAGGTGAATCAAGATATATAGGAGGCCCATCGGTTAACCCATTTAAAAGGAAACAGCCTTCGGAATTAATAGCTACAGGGATTGCCGGCATAGACCTCAATAACACACTTGTTTCCGGGCAAAAAATACCTTTTTTTGCCGATCCAGACCAACCCTATAACCAAGTAATGGCACAAGTGGCTCTAAGAGCCGATGTAGATAAGATAATCTTGGGTGGAATGGGCCTTACTAACGACGACTATCTTTATTACCGTCAGGTTTTTGAAAATGCAGGTGCTCTCAATAAAATTATAAGTTTTGTAAATACTACAGAACAACCTCCTGTAGAGCGGCTTTTAATTCCAGACATGGCTCTTACTGCAGCCGAATACTTTGCAGTAGACAAAAATGAAAAAGTACTGGTTCTTCTTACAGATATGACACTCTATGCAGATGCTCTAAGTATTGTGAGTAACCGTATGGACCAAATTCCTTCAAAAGATTCAATGCCAGGCTCACTCTATTCAGATTTGGCTAAGATTTATGAAAAGGCTGTACAACTGCCCAATGGTGGCTCAATCACAATTATTGCAGTTACCACACTAAGCGGAGGCGACATTACACATGCTATACCAGATAATACCGGTTATATTACCGAAGGTCAACTTTTCCTTAGAACCGACTCCGATACCGGAAAAGTTATAGTAGACCCATTCCGCTCATTATCTCGATTGAAACAACTGGTTATTGGTAAGAAAACAAGGGAAGATCATAACCACGTTATGAATGCTGCAGTTAGGCTCTATGCCGATGCAGCAAATGCAAAAACCAAACAAGAAAATGGATTTGATTTGAGTGACTACGATAGGCGTTGCTTAGATTATGCAAAGGACTATTCAAATGAACTACTCTCTATTGAAGTAAATATAAATATCACAGAAATGTTAGACACTGCCTGGAGGCTTTTTGCTAAGTACTTCACTAAAACAGAAGTTAGTATAAAAGAGTCTATTGCAGATCAATACTGGAAGGACTGAAATTTTTAATTATGGCTATAAAATTCCAATTTAATAAAACATCTCTAAACGAACTTAATAAACACCTTGCAGTCCGTATTAAGACTCTGCCTACTCTTAAAAATAAAGAATCGGCACTAAGGAGCGAAGTTAAGCGTGCAAAAAACAAATCAGATGAACTAGTAGAGCAGCTAAACAGTGCTCTAACTTCCTACGATTACTTGGCAGGGCTTTGGAATGAGTTTGAACCAGGCTTAATTTCCGTTAAAGATGTAGAACTTGAGATAGTTAAAATTGCAGGAATTAAAACGCCAGCTCTCAAAGAGGTAATTTATGACGTTCAACCATACGATCTTTTCAAAAAACCAATTTGGTATAACGATGGTGTTACAATACTAAAGAGACTTGCCCAACTAGGAATTGAATCTGAAATCTATCTTTCAAAAATGAGGTTGTTAGATTATGCCAGAAAGAAAACAACACAAAAAGTAAATCTTTACGAGAAGGTCCAAATCCCAGGATACCAAGAAGCTATACTTAAAATCAAACGATTTTTGGAAGACAAAGAGAATCTTTCCAAAGCATCTCAAAAGATAGTTAAAAGAAGACAGGAAGAGGAGGCACAGCTATGATTACAAAAATGGACAAATACTCTTTTATTCTATTTCATACAGATCTTTCACCCTTCCTTGAGAAGTTGCAAGAACTTGGCATGGTAGATATTACAAGAGAAAACAAAGCTATGGACAATACCTCGAGAGAGTTATTGGCTAATAGTTCTAGGTACTCTAAAGTAATTAATAGTATCACAAACACCTATAATTCATTTTCCCCAGAATTTATAAATACAATAAAAGAGAGCAAATTTTCTTCATTATCAGAAGATGAATTACTTAAGAAAGCAGAAACTCTACTACACAATAGAGAGCAGCTTAGACAAGAACTGGAATCGCTAACAAAAGAGTATCGTGAAAGCCGCCCTTGGGGTCTTATAGAGCAGGAAGATATCTCCCGTTTAAAGGAAATGGGCTACACAGTACACCTTTACAATGTATCCGAGAAAAATTATAAGGTAGAGTGGGAAACTCTCTATCCTATTCAAATATTAAATACCCAAGGCGGAAGAGTCTATTTTGCTATACTAAGTACCTCTGTAGAAGAGTTTAGCTTTGAAGTTAACGAGAGCAAGATCCCTAATAAATCATACCATGTTTTAGAAGCTGAAATAGCTTCCGTAAAAAAAAATATAGAGAATAATAACAGAGAGCTTGTTTTAATTTTTGGGGAACTTTCTCGAATGGAGAAAGCAATGGAACAAATAAAAGAAAAGCTAGATCTATATCTTGCAGGAGCATCTTCAATAATAGAAGCCGAGGGGTCACTTGCTATTCTAACTGGCTTTGCACCAGCACACCACAGAGAAGAGTTAGCTACAATTTTAAATAGAGAAGGAGTTTATCACATTATCGAAGACGCAATTGTAGAAGATAACCCACCAGTTAAATTAAAAAATGGTTTTTTCTCTAGACTCTACGAACCAATTGGAGAGCTCTATATGTTACCAACATATGGGGAGTTAGACCTAACTCCTTATTTCGCACCGTTTTACATGTTGTTTTTTGGCTTCTGCCTAGGCGATATGGGATATGGGCTTACTATTCTTATTGCAGCAGGGCTGGCCAAGTATAAATTCCCTAAATTCAAATCTTACCTTACTCTTGCTCAATTCTTAGGCGTTGGTGCAATAGTTATGGCTGCACTTTCGGGTGTCTTTTTTGGAATGAAAATTCAAGATATAATTCCAATGCAACAATCTATTCAAGATCTTTTCTTCTCAGATTTAAAGATGTTTTGGTTTGCTATCATATTTGGACTTGTTCAAATAGTTTTTGCAAGAATGATAAATGCGGTATATTCAATAATAACTAAAGGGTGGCAATATGGAATGCACAATATAGGCTGGTCTATAGTAATTGTTTGGGGGGCTTGGTATTACGCAACTACGATGTCTACAGATATTATAATGCCCTCTTTTGCTAACTGGATTGCGCTAACTGGAGCCGCATTAATCTTTCTATTTACCTCTGATAGCGGAAATATTTTTACACGGCTATTTAAAGGTACTACAGCATTCTATGACGTTACCTCTGTATTTGGAGATATGCTCTCCTATATCCGTTTGTTTGGCCTTGGTACCGCTGGAGGAATTCTTGGGATGGTTGTAAATTCAGTGGCAATGAGCTTAATAGAAGTGCCTTATATAGGCTGGCTCTTTGCTCTTCTTATGCTAGTTTTTGGACATATAATGGTGCTACTTCTTTCTAGTTTAGGTGCATTTGTCCATCCAATGCGTCTTACTTTTGTTGAATTTTATAAAAACGCCAACTTTGGTGGTGGTGGCAGAGCTTTTCGCCCTTTAGAAAAAAATTAAAAATAGAAAAAACAATCATAAATAAATAAATAAATAATTTTAAATTATGGAACAAACATTACCTCTAATTTTAGCTTATATCGGAATGGCCATTATGCTGGCCCTTAGCGGTATAGGGAGTGCCATTGGTGTTACAATGGGCGGAAATGCAGCAATCGGAGCAATGAAAAAGAATTCGGAAATTTTCGGCCCATCAATGATCTTATGTGCCCTCCCATCAACACAGGGACTATATGGATTTGCAGCATTTTTCCTTATGCTAAACAGGCTACAGGATATGACTGCTCTTTCTCTTAATCAAGGTCTTGCAATTTGTGCTGTAGGTTTTGCTTTGGGTTTTGTAGGTCTTTACTCTGCTATTAAACAGGCATCATTAGTTGCCAACGGTATTGTAGAGATGAGTAACGGTCACGATGTTTTTGGTAAAACAATGATTCTTGGTGTATTCCCTGAGTTGTATGCTATTCTTGCTTTTGCAGCAGCATTCCTTGCTCTTCCAGTATAACAAATTGATCAATTAAGATTGGGTGTTAAGGTTGTTTTTTGTACCTTAACGCCTTATTTTTTTATTATTTATAGAAAACAAACATCTGTTAACATGGCACTTATAAAATCTATTTCCGGGATAAGAGGCACTATAGGAGGCAAACCAGGAGACTCCTTTACGCCTGTAGATATAATAAAATTCACATCTGCATACGCAGCTTTCATTAAGAAAAGAGCTGGAGAGAAGAGCCGCTATAAAGTTATATTGGGAAGAGACGCTAGAATCTCTGGAGAGATGGTAGAAAATCTTGTTTGCGGTACTTTAATGGCATGTGGGATAGATGTTGTAAAAGCAGGGCTTGCATCCACTCCAACAGTAGAGATGGCTGTCACTTTTGAAAGGGCACAAGGAGGTATTATTCTAACTGCTTCCCATAACCCTAAAGAGTGGAATGCTCTAAAACTACTCAACGAGAAAGGGGAATTTTTAGATGCGGCCGATGGCGCCCAAATTCTAGAGATTGCAAATAGAGGAGAATTCGACTATTCCTTGATTGATAACATTGGTATTATTTCTGAAAAAGATTTTACAAAACAACACATAGAAGCTGTTCTCTCCCACCCTTTGGTAAATACCGAGGCTATTTATAGAGCTGGTTTTTCGGTTGTTTTAGACGCTGTTAACTCAGTTGGAGGAATAGTAATGCCGGCACTCTTTGAAGCAATGGGTGTCTCTGTAACAAAGATCAACTGCGACCCAACTGGTAGGTTTGCGCATAACCCAGAGCCACTACCAGAGCACCTAACCGAACTATCGGCTACAGTAGTAAAAGAGAATGCTACTTTGGGCGTTGCTGTAGACCCCGATGTAGATAGGCTAGCACTTATTAACGAAGATGGCGATGCTTTTGGCGAAGAGTATACTCTTGTTGCAGTTGCCGATTATATATTAAAAAACAGAAAAGGAGCTACTGTATCTAACCTCTCTTCTACTAGAGCTCTTAGAGATATTACTGAGGCTGCCGGAGAAAAATATTATGCATCGGCTGTGGGTGAGGTAAATGTAGTTACAGAGATGAAAAGGGTGAACGCAGTAATTGGTGGCGAGGGAAATGGTGGCATAATTGTTCCCGATTTGCATTATGGAAGAGATGCTCTAATTGGTATAGCTTTATTTCTTAGCCATCTAGCTATTGAGAGATGTTCTGCTTCGGAATTAAAGAAAAGGTACCCAGTCTATACAATATCTAAAAACAGAATAGATCTAGCTCCCAATATGGATGTAGATAATATCTTAATTAAAATTAAAGAGAAGTACTCTAATGAGAGGGTTACCGACATAGATGGAATTAAGATAGATTTTGACAGCCAAAAAATGTGGGTACACCTTAGAAAGTCTAATACAGAGCCAATTATAAGAATATATGCCGAGGCTCCAGAAAAAGAGATAGCACAAAATCTTGCCAATATGATTATAAACGATATTAAAAATTTGCAATAGATGTTTTCATTCAGAACCACACCACTACTAGAGCAACCCGATTTAGTTTTAAAAAGTGGGAAATTAGCACTCCTCTGCAATCAAACTGCATGGCACCCCGATACTGGCGAATATCTTTTTGAGACTCTATATAAAAGAGGAATTTTAAAAAGAGTATTTATGCCCGAACATGGGCTCTTTGGAGAACTACAAGATCAAGTTAAGCTAGACAAAACCGATGTTTATAACACCTTGGGAATGGACAATTGTGAGTTTGTATCACTTTACGGGACAAACGAAGAGACACTAGACGCCCAAGCACACCAACTTACAGATATAGATGCTCTTATAATAGAGCTGCAAGATGTTGGCTCTAGATACTACACATTTAACACTACTATTTACAATCTTTTTAAAACTCTTAAAAAACACGACATTAACCTACCTGTATACATTATAGACAGAATCAATCCGGCAGGAAGGCAGGTAGAAGGCACAATGTTAAGAGAAGAATACTCTTCTTTTATTGGTATAACTGGTATCTTGCATAGGCACGGGCTTACAACTGGAGAGATTGCACTACTGTTCTATAATGAGTTATATGCTAAATTCCCACTTCATATTATCTCCTGCGATGCAGAGAGGGTAAATAAAGATCTGTTACCATGGAGTATTAGTCCATCTCCCAATATACCTGGGCTTTTTACTACCCAATTTTACAGTGGTCAATGTTTATGGGAGGGAACTAATGTTAGTGAAGGAAGAGGAACCACAAGGCCATTCGAGCTTTTTGGAGCGCCATATATGGAAAGCCTTGCCTCTTTCAACCTAAATAAGGGTTATAATAACTGGAACGATACAAATAACCCACTGTTCGACCCGTCTGTTCTTGTAAGATGGACTAAGTTTATTCCTGTATTTCATAAATATAAAGATGAAACCTGCTTTGGATTTCAATTACACCTGCTTCCAGGACAAAACTACCATGCATTGGCACACAATTTGAAGATTATAAACTTTGTTGCCTCAAACTGTGAAGGGTTTGAGTTTAGAAAAGGAAAATACGAAGCTGGAAACGATAAAACTGCTATTGAACTGCTTGTTGGAGATTCGCTTCTGCTAGAATGGCTTAACAATAACGCCTCTTGGGAAGATGTTTCAGAACATATGAAAGTAGAAGAGCAAAAGTGGATACGAAAAGCAAAAAAAGTACTACTATATGCAGCTCCACTTTTTAGAAGTAAATAGTATCCTTTCACCTAAAGTAGCTAACAACATATCAAATTTTAAACAACAAAAAATTAATAATAAATAATATAAACAATGTCAAATCCTGTATTATCTGAAAGAGTTTTCCAAAAAGAATCTGTATTGAGCCAATCTGGCACCATGACTGTTAAAGGGACAGCTATGAAATCTCTTGTATTAGTACTAATGGTGCTTGCAGGTGCTTCCTATACTTGGAAGGTTTTTTATGAAGCTATTAATCCAGCTACTATAAACCCTTGGATGTGGGGCGGCGCAATAGGTGGCTTTATAACAGCAATTATTATAAGTTTCAAACCACAACTTGCACAATATCTTGCTCCTATATATGCAGTGTTGCAAGGCCTATTCTTAGGCGCTATATCTGCAATGTTCAATGCTGCTTTTGCTCAAACTGCTCCAGGTATTGTAATGAACGCAACTCTGCTTACAATTACTACAGCGCTAGTAATGCTTCTTGTATATAGAATGAACATAATAAAAGTAGATGGTAAGTTTGCGAAAATAATGATTATTGCAATAGGTGCAATCGCCTTCTATTACGTTATAAGTATTGTACTAAGTATGTTTGGTGTAAACCTCACTATGCTTCAAGATAGCGGCCCGCTTAGTATTGGGATAAGTATTGTTATTGTTCTGGTAGCTGCATTCAGCCTACTTATGGACTTTAATTTTATAGAAAAAGCCTCGGCAGCAGGAGCTCCAAAATATATGGAGTGGTATGGTGCATTCGGCCTTATGGTAACACTCATTTGGCTATATCTGGAAATACTAAAATTACTCGCTAAATTTGCTGGTAACAGAGATTAATATTTGATAAGTAATATTTATTTACTACTTTTGCAGCCCATAATAGTAAAAATTAGCTCCATAATAATAAAAAACAATAACATGAAAACAGGTATACATCCCGAAAGTTACCGCCTTGTAGCTTTCAAGGATATGTCAAACGACCACATTTTTATCACTCGCTCTTGTGCTAACACAAGAGAAACACTAGAGCATGAAGGCGTTGAATATCCTCTAATAAAATTAGAGATTTCAAATACCTCTCACCCATTCTATACAGGTAAGATGAAGCTTGTAGATACAGCAGGACGTGTAGACAAATTCCTTAACCGTTACAAAAACGTTAAAAAATAATTTTTTAAATACACACTTAAAAAAGTGCCTCCTAATCCGAGGCACTTTTTTTATTTCAGTTTTCATTGGTTTTTAATTAAATTTGAGTTATTAATCGATTACTATGGATGTACTTATTAAGCTGGCACAGGAATATAATGATTTACAGCATTTTAAAAACGATCCGGTTATTTATCCAAGACACTTTGCAAGGCTTTACAATAAAAGTAAAGCTCGGCTGCAAGATGTAGAGATAGCTGGTTTGTTGTGCGCCCATCTTGCGTGGGGTAGAAGAGATATTATAGTGCGAGATTGTGGTAGACTTCTAGAGGAGATGAGATGGAAGCCTTACGACTATGTGATGGGAGGTACATATAAAGATGAAACCATTAGTCTTCACAGGACAATTAAATGGAGTGATATGGCTCTTATTATGGCTAATCTCAAAAACTACTACTCCACCAATGATAGCCTTGAGACCCTATCTGCAAATGAGATAAGAACCACTATATTTGGTCAAAAACCGAACCTTAAAGCGGCTAATAAAAAGATCCATATGTTCCGGCGCTGGATGGTAAGAAACGATAATATTGTTGATACCGGAGTGTGGGAAAACACAACTCCATCTGAGCTCATAATTCCTCTAGATGTTCACGTTCATAGAAATGCTTTGGAATTGGGAATTACTGAGCGTAAAACAGCAGATATAACCACTGCAATAGAGATAACCGAGTTTTTAGAGAAAGTATTTCCCGGAGACCCTTGTAAGGGTGATTTCGCGCTGTTTGCTTACTCTGCTTCAAATTCAGGAAAAAATCTTAACTTTGAAGATATTGCGAGCTTTACTATCAAACAAGATTCAATGGCAAACTTATATATTATTGCTGGGTGTAATGGTGCAGGAAAAACTACTGCTTCTTATACAATATTGCCCGAGATGCTCTCTTGTAAAGAATTTGTAAATGCCGATGAAATCGCTCGTGGTATTTCTCCTTTTAAACCCGAGAGTGTCTCTATTCAGGCCGGAAAGATTATGCTTGAGCGCATTAAGAACCTTATTTCCAACGGCACAGATTTTGCATTAGAAACTACGTTGGCTACACGTACTCATGCCAATGTAATTAAGTATGCACAGGCAAAAGGTTACAAAGTAACATTAGTGTTTTTTTGGTTAAATATGCCAGGCCTTGCAGTTGAAAGAGTTAAGATGCGAGTGGCCTCGGGTGGTCATAACATCGAAGAAAAAGTTATACGAAGACGATACGATATTGGAATAAAACACTTATTTTCGTTATATATTCCACTTTGTGAATATTGGATGGTAATAAACAACTCCTCTATCCCTCAAGAGCTTATAGCAGAGGGAGGTAGTAACATAGAAACTAAAATTTACAACAAAACAACCTACAACAAAATTGCTAATTATGAGCGAAATAGAGACTAAAGAGCTGCGAGAAAATATTCTCAACGGTTTGAATATTGCCCTACATCGCCTTATTCAAGAAAAAAAGAAAAATAATTCTGAACTTGCTATCTCTAATAAAGGGAAAGTGGTAAAAGTAAGAGCAAGCGAACTGTAATTATTCTTAAAACTTATGTTCAACAAAAGACTAGTAATGCTACTGCTATTAATTTCTAGCAGTAGCTTTTTACTTTCACAAGTAAAATTTTCGGCAAATTTTGACTCCGGTAGTATAGGGAGTCACCAGATTATAGATTCTGTATGGCTTAAAAGAGCATCAGGAGATTCAATTTTAACACTCTCATATGAGATTCAATCTAGATTTGACCCGCAAAATCCCATAGATACATCTTTGAGCCCTAGTGCTAGGTGGTATCATTTTCGTATGGAGGGAGTAAAAGGGAAACAGCTATTTTTAAACATCAAGAACTCAGAAACTATCCGTCCCTTTTATTCTTATGATGGTGTTAACTACCAAAGATTCGAGCCTGTAGAAAACATATTCAAAGGCTCAATAAATAAGATTTTCGCTCAAGACACTGTTTACATAGCCCATTTTATTCCATATTCATACTCTAGGCTATTAACAAAAATGCAAGAGTGGAAGTCAAAACCATTTGTTGCTAATGAAATAATTGGCCAGAGCTCTTTGGGGCTCCCAATTGAGATGCTCACAGTTACAGACAGCTCTGTAAATGATAATCATAAGAAAAAAGTTTGGATTCACGGTCGCTCCCACCCTAGCGAAGCACCAGCAAGTTGGCACTTAGAGGCAATGATAGATAAAATTATGTCTGACTCAGCTTTTGCAAAAGAGTTGAGAAGAAATACTGTTTTCTATCTAGTACCTTTTATAAACCCCGATGGTGTAAAAGGTGGATTTTCCCGCTCTACCTCTACTGGCGTAAATATAGAAATAAACTGGGACAGGCCAGATTCACTTACTATGCCAGAGGTAAAGGCACTTAAAAGTGCGCTGGACAAAGTAACTCTTGATAGGCCTCTAGATTTACTCCTGAATATGCACTCACAAATCTCAAGTTCCATTACCTATTGGATCCACACAGCAGAGTCAACAACAGAGAAGATATTAAGAGAGCAACAGTTACTTTCTGCACTTACTATTAACTACTCTCCCTACTACAGGGCAGAAGATCAAAGCTTTTCTGATATGGCTCCAAGATACCCCGAGGGTTGGGTGTGGGACAAGTTTGCAGAAAAAACAGTTGCAATAACTTTTGAGACTCCTTATACCTACTATAACCAAGATAGAGAGGGGCCATGGGTATCTATAGATAATTTGAACGAACTAGCACTCTCTTCACTATATTCTGTTAGTGATATGCTAGATTTAGATAAAGCAAATCGAATTTTAATAGATCCATCAGAGGGCAAAACTCCTAGAAAATGGGATAGTAGTCAAGATAATAGCCATATCTTCTTTGGAGATTCATATCTTATTTCTCAAAGTAAAGGAGCAAAGCTAAAGTACACCATAGATAACTTGCCTAAAGGCGCATACACTCTCTACAGATGGAAAATAGGGCCTACTGCAAAGACTTTTCCTACAGATGTAAACGTATGGGTTAAAGAGGCAATTATAATTCAAAAACGAGATGGGAAGTTTAATTATAAAATAAAAGCTTCCAAAGCTGAAGAAAAAGCAGATGCTATATTATTGGTAAAAGAAATTTACTAAATTTGCACTCCATTGCGGCAGTAGCTCAGTTGGTAGAGCGTGAGCTTCCCAAGCTCAAGGTCGTGAGTTCGAGACTCATTTGCCGCTCCAGATATTAAAGAGAGAGGTTAGAACTTACTACCCTCTCTCTTTTTATTAAGAAACTCAAGAAAGTTAGGGCTATCAATCACCTCAACTTCATTACAAAGCCCTAGAACAAACCTACCTACTCCCTCGTAACTGCATACATTATCTTTGTAAATATATTCTGTATCCGATATTTTCTCTATTTTGTCTGAAGTAAGTGGATACTCCTCCATTAGAAGGTTTGCTGCAATCATAGAGAGCTTCAATTTTACATCGTACAAAGAAGTGCTTGAAAAACGAAAAGCATCTGTCACAACTTTTTGGTGCCTCTCTTTATAATTCCAATCATTTTCTGTTTTAACAACTTGCTCTATTCTAGCTACTTTAAATGACTTGCAACATTTACTAGAGAGTTCATAGCAAAGTATATCTACCATGTTAGATCCAAATTGAATTGGCTCTACAAGCCTATCTGCAACCATACCACTGTGAGAAGAGCGGTAGTTTTTAAGAATAACTTGTTTCTCTAAAGCTATTGAATCTAAAAGTGCGTTAACATTACTACTTGTAGTTTCATTCACCACAATATTGGCAACTTTTCTATAATCGTAGAGTGAATATAATTTACTTTTTATTCCATTTACAGCTGGGTTCAATGGATCTAAGGCCTCAACTGCTCTTTTTAAGATATAGGCCTCTTCTTCTGTAAAATAGACAATATCTGCAATAGTTCTAAAGTGGCTAGACTCCCTTGCCAACCAAACCATTCCGTCGTGCTTCTGCACAATAAACCCAACGGCCTCAAACGTACCTATGTAGCGATAGACGCTTCTTGCCGAAATGTTCAATATCTCTGAAAGTTCATTAACTGTATATCGTTTACGCTTATCTGTAAGGAGTTGCATTATTCTAAGCAACCTTTCTAATTTTGGTTGGTCCATATAGCTTTAATTTATTGATTAACTCATTAGCCACTTTACTGTTTGCTAAATTAGCCATTTTTCGGTTACTTTGTGCAAATTATAAAAATGACAGAGACCCAAATCAAAATGGCCCTATTCGGTACAACTCCGGAGGATCTCAAAAAAATCATACAAGTAGCTCTCAGTAAAGGTGGGGATTATGCCGATCTCTACTTCGAGTATAGCACCGTAAATGAGCTTGCCCTTCGCGATGGAGAGGTAAATGCTGCAGGTAGCCACATAGATTATGGAATGGGTGTTCGTGTGCTTTCTGGCGATAGAACCGGCTATGCTTATACCGAGGTTACAACAATGGAAGAAATGATCAAAGCTGCTCAAGCTGCCTCTGTGATAGCATCGGAAAATAGTAGCTCATATAACACCACAAATATAAATATAACTCCACTGTCTATAAAAGGGAAAGGCTACTACCCTGTTAAACAAAACTGGGAAGATGTAAAAATATCTGCTAAAACTCCATTTTTACAGCAACTAAATGAACTAGTTTTTACTACAGATAAAAGAGTTAACAAGGTAATGGCTAGAATCTCAGATTCTAACTCACAAATACTCTTTTTTAATTCCGAGGGTATTCTTGCAAGTGACCATAGGCCTATGTTCTCTGTAGTAGCTACCTGTATTATGGAAAGTAATGGCAAAGTAGAAAACAACAGTGTTTCGCGAAGTTTTAGAGGAGGCTTTGAGTTTTTGACAAATGATTTAATTAAAGAAATTTCTACAGAGGTAATATCTAAAACGGCCTTTCTTTTTGATGCAATAAGGCCAAAGGGTGGTGAGATGCCAGTTGTAATGGGTGCAGGTAGCTCTGGTATACTATTACACGAGGCTATAGGGCACGCATTTGAAGCCGATTTCAACAGAAAGAACGTTTCGATATTCTCAAACAAACTGCACAAA
>CAZHHY010000002.1:9099-25902 GCA_964532375.1 uncultured Muribaculaceae bacterium | reverse complement strand
AATATTTGGGAACTCAGTTGGCGTAGACCTAGAGACTGAAAAGGGCTTTGTCATAGAACTTGTATCGACAACATCCTTGAAATCTACTAGAAAATCTTCTCTACGTGGAATGAGCGCCCCCTTATTTAGAAAATCCATCTCTCTTTGTTGAGCTACTTCGTTTGCCAAACGTAAAAGAGATTGCATATCAATCAAATCAAACTCGGCATCAGATATTTTTTTCTCTAACAAAACTCTATCGGCAGAGTCTGAAAGAGTATTGTACAACTTTCTACTAGAGGCAATTTCTCTAGATAGGCTATCTATGTTTTTTTGTATCTTTTTCACCTCCATTATTACTTTGGTGTACTCGTCTGTCTCTGGAGTTGTCATAACTTCTTTTTGTACAACCTTCTTCTCTATGTTGTTCTTCTCTCTTAAAGTGAGTGTAGCAAGCTGGGTAGCCTCTTTAATAGAAGAGACGGCTCTTCTTATGGGGTTAGATTCGAACTCTAAGCGATATAGAGTAATAGAATCTGCCGAGGCGGTATTTCGGTTAGATGCAAAATAGGTGTAAAGGCCATCTTCACTGTTAATAAGCAGCATATCGTCTTCTACAGATGAATACGGGAAACCCATGTTTTGAGGTTGTTCCCACTCTTTAGTTTTTTCGTTATAGTTACTTACATAAAGGTCGAATCCTCCAATTCCATAGTGCCCATCCGAAGAGAAGAATAGTTGCTTTCCATCTTGGCTTATCACAGGCAAAATTTCATCTCCCTCGGAATTAATTAGATCTCCTAATGGTTCGGGATGAGACCACACAGAGCCATCTACCTGAGAGGTTTTGTAGATATCTAAGTTGCCGTTTTTGTTTGGTGCCGAAAAATAGAGTACATTAACACCGTCTTTAGAGAACATAACGCTGTTAGATAAATATTTATTTACCGAATTTTGTTTTTGACTAGAGCCCTTGTTGGTAGAAGAGACTCTGAAAGCGATTGAATCTGGAATTATTGCCCATTTGTGAGTTCCTGGGTAGTATAGATAGAAATCTTTAGCAGGTAAATTAATTTTACCTGAAACAATTGGGCGAGTTGCATATTGGAGCATATTTATTCCATTTTCGCTTTTGGCAATTAAGGAATTTATTTCTACGTGAAAAAGCGAATCGTTACTTTCTTGTAAAATCTCTTTATACAAAGCTATTGCTTCGTTAAAGTGGTAACCCTTTCGGAATGACTCTGCTTTTTGTAATTTTGATATGCTGTCTGTTGTCTGCCCCGCTGCAAATACCCCTACAAAAACAAAAACCAGAGGCAAGAATATAGACTTTTTCATACATTGCTAAATATATAGTATAACAAAAGTACGAATTTCTTTATATTTTGGGAAAAAATAGTACTTTTGTCCTCTAATTTTCGTTGAATTATATAATTTAAACAAAATAATCCATGCAAAGTAAAGGCGCCATAAGATTAGTGGCAATTTTGATCGCGTTAGCCTGTGTCTATCAATTATCATTTACCTGGGCTACAAAACATCAGGAGAGCAAGGCAAAAGCATATGCCCAACATGCGGTAGAGCTTGAGCAGAAGTCCCCTGCGTTCAGTTTAATTTCAGACTTGGACAAAGCTTTTTATTTAGACTCATTAGAAAGAGTAAGAGAGAGATTTTATATCGACTCAATTACTGCAGAGAAAGTATTTCTCGGCTTTACCTATAGAGAGATAAAAGAAAAAGAGATAAACTTGGGTCTAGACCTCAAAGGAGGTATGAACGTAATGCTCGAAGTGAGCGTTCCCGAATTGGTAATAGCTTTATCGGGTAGTAATAATGAGAACCCTCTCCTTTTGGAAACAATAAAAATTGCCAAAGGAAAGTTGTCTCCTTCAAGAACAGATTTTATCGATCTTTTTGGTGAGTCTTGGGACGAAGTAGCTCCTGGTCAAAGAATGTCTCAAGTTTTTGGAACTTATGAGATGAGAGATAGGATTAAGCCAGAGACAACAAATGCAAACGTACTTAAAGTAATTCGCGAAGAGAGTGAAAGTGCAATTTCTAACTCGTTTAACGTTTTACGTAATAGGATACGTCGTTTTGGTGTAACTCAGCCGAATATTCAAAAGATTGGAGCTACTGGAAGAATTCTAGTAGAACTCCCAGGTGTAAAAGAGCCTGCACGTGTGCGTAAGCTTCTGCAGGGAACTGCTTCACTTGAATTTTGGGAAACCTATGAGAATTCAGAGGTATATCCATTTTTGGCAGAGGTTAACTCAGCCATAAGAGAGATGGTAGGTGCTCTTAAAGAAGATGCATTAGATGGCAATTTTACTAACAAAGAGGTCTCTACAGAGGAAGAGGTTTCCGATTCTATAACCAACGAAGCACAAACTCTTCTTAGCGAGATTCAGCAAGTAGACTCATTATCTGGTGCCGATGCTCAATTTGCAGAGCAAAACCCACTCTTCTTTGCTTTGAACCCGAGCGTTTCTCAAGGACAATTGATGCCTGGCCCAGTTGTTGGCCGCGCACATTACCGCGACACCGCAAAAATTGGTGGATGGTTAAGAACAAATCAGGTAATTGCTATTCTACCTGCCGATCTTAAACTTATGTGGAGTGTTAAACCAATTGATGCTGCTGGAGTTATTTATGAACTTGTAGCTATTAAGTCTACAACTAGAGATGGCAAGGCTCCACTAGATGGTGGTGTTATTACCGATGCCTCTAAATCTTTTGGTTCTACTAGTGGCCAACCAGAGGTAGACATGGCTATGAATGCCGAGGGAGCTAGAATTTGGGCAAGCATGACAGCCAATAACGTTGGTAAATGCATTGCAATTGTTTTAGATGGAATGGTTTATTCAAACCCTAGAGTTAACGGAGAAATTACTGGTGGCCGCTCACAAATCTCGGGACAATTTACAGTTTCGGAGGCAGATGACTTGGCAAACGTTCTTAAATCGGGTAAACTTCCTGCTCCTGCAAGAATTATTCAGGAAGCAGTTGTTGGGCCAAGCTTAGGTAGTGAATCTATTAACGCGGGCTTAATCTCGTTTGCAATAGCTTTCCTTTTGGTTCTTATGTATATGGTACTGTTCTATAATGGTGCCGGTTTGGTAGCCAATGTAGCACTTTTAACAAACGTATTGTTCCTATTAGGAGCACTAGTCTCATTTGGAGCAGTGCTTACACTACCTGGTATTGCCGGTATTGTGCTTACACTAGGTATGGCAGTAGATGCAAACGTTATTATATATGAGCGTATAAAAGAGGAGTTAAGAGCAGGTAAAGCACTTAGGCTTGCTGTAACCGATGGTTACAAAAATGCATACTCTGCAATTATAGATGGTAACTTAACCACTATTATTACTGGTATTGTACTTGCTGTTTTTGGCTCGGGCCCTGTTCAAGGTTTTGCTACAACATTGGTAATAGGTATTATTACATCTCTTATTACCTCAATCTTTATAACAAGGCTGTTGTTTGAGTGGAGACTTAATAGGAATAAAAATATTACATTTGATAATAGTATCGTACGTAACTTCCTTCAAAATACAAAAATTGATTTTATTGGTATACGCAAATATGCCTATATATTCTCTATTGCTGTAATGGTTATATCTGCTGGTTTTATCTTTACAAAAGGATTCTCCTACGGTGTAGACTTTACTGGAGGCCGTACCTATGTTATTCGTTTCGATAAGGAAGTAACTGCAGGCGAAGTAAGAACTGCTCTTTTAGACGAGTTTGACGAATCTATAGAGGTTAAGCAGTTTGGAGGCGGTAGCCAAATGAAAGTTACTACTAAGTACATGATAGAAGACAACTCAGAGGCAACCGATGCTTTGGTAGATGGTAAGATGTACAATGCTTTAAAAGGCTTGTTTGCAAATGAAATGACCCTAGAAGATTTTACAGCAACAACCGATAACCCTAACGGTATTGTAAGTTCAGAGAAAGTTGGACCTACCATTGCCGATGACATTAAGAGGGATGCCTTTATAGCTGTAGTTATTGCCCTTTTTGCCATATTCGCATATATTGCAGCTCGTTTCCGCAGTTGGACATGGGGAACAGGTGGTGTTCTTTCTTTAATGCACGATGCAATTTTCACAATGGGCTTCTTCTCAATATTTAGTGGAATTCTACCTTTCAGCTTAGATGTAGACCAAACCTTTATTGCTGCAATTCTTACTATTATTGGTTACTCAATAAACGACACTGTAATTATATTTGACCGTATCCGTGAATATAGGCTAATTCACCCTAAGCGTGATCTTAAAGAGAACATTAACGATGCTCTTAATAGTACTCTTTCCAGAACATTTAATACCAGTTTAACAACATTGGTTGTTCTTCTTGCTATTGCTCTCTTTGGAGGTGAGGTTATTAGAGGATTTGCAGTTGCTTTGAGTGTGGGTATTTTAGTTGGTACTTACTCATCTGTATTTATTGCTTCTCCTGTTGTTTACGATATGTATCAAAAGCTGAGTGCAAAGAAAGAACTTGCAAAAACAATGAAGCGCTAATAAATAGTTAATTATTATTTAAATATTAAAAGGCTATCTGAATAGGATAGCCTTTTTTAATTAAATGTACTCGTTCTTAATTGCTTATTATATTGAATGTCATATAATTTTAGTTGCTCTTATAACTGTTGTTATCTAACATTTTATTTGCATTTATATCATTTTATTTTCAACTTTGTAGCTTAATATAATAAAAAGTAATAATATGGAACTTCCATTTGCAGAATCGTACAAAATTAAAATGGTGGAAACTATTCGTAAGAGTACCCGCCAAGAGAGAGAAGTTTGGATTAAAGACGCTCACTACAACCTATTTAACCTTAAAAGCGATCATGTATTTATTGATTTGCTAACCGACTCGGGAACAGGTGCTATGAGCGACAAGCAATGGGCAGCCTCAATGGAAGGAGACGAGAGTTATGCTGGCTCTAGATCTTTCTTTAACCTTAAAGAGAGTATAAAAGATATTACAGGATTTGATTATTTCTTGCCTACTCACCAAGGTAGAGCTGCCGAGAATGTTCTTTTCTCTTCAATTATTAGGGAAGGCGATATTCTTCCTGGTAATTCACATTTTGATACCACAAAAGGACATATTGAATTTCGTAAAGCACATGCCATAGACTGTACAGTAGCCATTGCAAAGGATACTACTGCAGAGGTACCCTTTAAAGGTAATATGGATCTCCAATTATTAGAAGATGTTCTTAAAAAGTACCCTAAAGAGAAAATTCCTTGCATTGTTTTAACAGTTACTAACAATACAGCAGGAGGGCAACCTGTTTCAATGGAGAACATTAAAGGAGTTGCAGCATTAGCTAAGAAATATGATATAAAGCTACTGTTTGACTCTGCACGTTTTGCAGAGAACGCCTATTTTATTAAAGTTCGTGAAGAGGGCTATGCAAATAAAAGCGTTGTAGAGATTTGCCGCGAAATGTTTAGCTACGCCGATTTTATGACTATGTCTTCAAAAAAGGATGCAATTGTTAATATGGGTGGTTTTGTAGCATTCAAAGAGGAGGCAGATTGGCAAAAATGCCAAATGTTCACCATTATGTTTGAAGGTTACATTACTTATGGAGGAATGTCTGGCAGAGATATGAACGCTCTAGCTCAAGGCCTAAGAGAGGGAACAGATTTCGATTATTTAGAGACTCGTATAGGACAAGTAGCTTATTTAGGTAAAAAGCTAGATGAGTATGGAATCCCTTACCAAAGACCTGCTGGTGGCCACGCTATTTTTGTAGATGCTAAGAAGATTTTAACTAATGTTCCTAAAGAGGAGTTTATAGCTCAAACCTTGGGAATAGAGCTCTATTTAGAAGGTGGCGTAAGAGGTGTAGAGATTGGAGCTTTGTTGGCAGATAGAGACCCCCAAACAAGGGAGAATCGCTTCCCAGCATTGGAGCTTTTTAGATTGGCTATACCACGCAGAGTTTATACTAATAACCATATGGATGTAATAGCAGCTGCACTTAAAAACGTGTACGACCGCAGAGACTCTATTACTCGTGGATATGTTATTACAAAAGAACTTCCAATAATGAGGCATTTTACAATTCAAATGAAACCTGCAAAATAGCTCTAAGGCAGTTCTGACGCTAGGGGCCTTTTGATTTTGAGCCAATTATGAGCAAGTTGTGAGCATTTAATGTGCAAACGACTTGCTTTTTTTATATACTTTTGTCTTTATTTATTATTTACATATAACTCAATTAGCTCTAATGATGGCAAGAGTAATTATAGACAAAAATTTTGGGAGAACTTTATTTAAAATAGGCATGGTTTTGCTCATTATACATGTTAACCAGCATATTGTTTTCTCACAAGTTGCCGACACTGCCTTAATGCGAGTTCACTATGTTTCTTCTTCTAAACTATATCCCGATTCTAAACAGAGCAAGCAAGATTGGCACTGTCTTGATATAGGAAAAAACCATTCTAAGTTCTATAGTATGAACACCTTGTTGTTAGATTCTACAAAGAATTCATTAACAGCTGCAGGTTTTTCAATAGAACAAATTCTTCTTAAAATAAGAGGGATGAACCAAGGGAGTGAAGATATTATTACTAAAGATTATGTAAACTCATCTTTATCTTTTGTCTCTACTATTTTAACCCAAGACTATTATTATCAAGAGCCATTAGAAACAGCAGATTGGGAGTTGTTGCAAGACACTTTAACTATCTTGGGATACAGCTGCTATAAAGCTCAAAGAGAGTTTAGAGGCCGAACTTGGGAGGCTTGGTATGCACCAGAAATTCCGTCTATGGATGGGCCTTGGAAACTTGCAGGGCTTCCCGGGCTAATTCTTAAGGCCAAAGATTCAACCAACGAGTTCACTTTTGAATGTAATGGTATTTCGCTACTAACTAAATTAGTTGTTATAGAGAATCCTTTGTTGCTTAAAAGTGGTAGAATTATAAAAACAGATGGTAGGAGCTATACCCAAATAAAAAGAAAGAGTATTGAAGACCTAAAAAGTTCAATTGCAGCAAAGGGGTTTACTATTGTTTCTGTTGTAGACGAGAATGGTATGGCTGCCGAAATTCCAAAGCTTAAAATGAATTCAATAGAAGAGTATAACTAACTGGCCACATTTAGTTAATATTGTTATTTTAATTCTTGCTAATGATTATCTGTAAAATCTTGTATATTAAGACAATATGCATAGTTATTTCAACAATAGCTTCTTCTTTTTGTTATTCCCAAGACTTAATTAAAGGTAAAGTAGTGTTGGCTACCAATACTAAAGAACCAGTATCGAACGTTAGGGTTACTCTCTCTCATAATGTTTCTGGCGCTATTGTAGCGTATAGCTTTAGCAAAGTAGATGGTACTTTTGAATTAAAGGTAACTGGCAAATCTTTGCCTTTGAAATTAGAGGTTTCTGCAATGGGATACCAGGCAGAATCGCTTCTTCTAGATGAGTGGCCAAATTGTTTATTATTGATTGCTATTAAAGAGGGGCTTATAGAGCTAAACGAAGTAAAAGTGGTTGCACCGGTGGTTTCTATAAAGGGCGATACTCTAAATTTTATGACCAATAAATTATCAAAAGAGGGCGATAGAAGCATAGAAGAGGTAATTAAACGAATACCCGGAATTGAGGTGGCTGCTTCGGGCGAAATTCGCTACAACGACACTCCTATAAATGCTTTGTTTATAGATGGAAAAAACATTTTAGACGAGAAATATTCGCTAGCAACCAAAAATTTAAAACCGAGCTTAATTTCTATGGTTCAAATTTTTGAAAACCACCAACCTATTAAGGCTTTAAAGGGCTTTACCCCATCGGAAAGTGCGGCAGTTAACCTTGTGTTATCGCCAGAGGCTAAAGCAGAGTGGATATCCTCTGCCAACCTTGCAATTGGAGTGGGTGCCCCTTTATTTTATTCTGCTCCTCTTTATGAATCTAAGCTCCTATTATTTAGATTTTCTTCGAAAGTGCATACAATGAGCGTTTTGCGCGCCAATAATAGAGGTGTGCCGGTGCAAGAAGATCTTAAGATGCATTTTTTAGGTGCGGCAGCACAGGCTAAACTTCTGGTAACAGAAGAGTTAGATTTAGTTAATGTTACAGGCCTCTCTTTGCCGCCTATTGGCCAAGATAGGGTTGTATTCAATAATGGTGGTTATCTCTCATCTAACTCGCTGTTCTCTGTAGGGCAACAGAGCGAAATATCGGTTAAAGCTAGCTACTCTTTAGAATCTCTCAATAGAGAAGAAGAGCAACATACTACCTATTTGCTGGGTGATTCACAGCAAATTACTATAGGAGAGAGAAGTGTTTTTAATGGTCTTGCTCACCGGCCACAGGTAGATCTTAATTTCAAATCTAATAGTGAAGCATACTTTTTGCAGTCTAGGGTAAATTTTAGAGGAAGGTTCCAAGATAATGCATCTAGCATATATAGTTCTAGTAACTTAAATTCCAATGCTTCTCTAAATCAATATGATTTGTCTGGCATAGCTACTTTTATAAGGCCTTTTGACAACTCTGTTCTTAAGGTAGGTTCTAATACTTCTATCTCTTCTTTGCCACAAAGGCTTCAAATTAAAGGGCAAGGCTCTAATGATGAGTTGTCTTATAGTTTTATATCTCAAGACATTTCTTTAAAACGTGTTCTTTCCAATAATGAAGTTGAATATATAAAAAGATGGGGTTTTTTTAGTTGGGTATCTAATGTTGGGTTAGATATAAGAGACGAGCAATTAACGAGTGAACTTTATAATAAAGATAGAGATGTAGGCGACAATGAAAATGTGACAAATAGCAACTGCCTTACTCTCTCTACTTTGACTCTATCTCCCTCATTGAAATTCGATAATAGCCGGCTTTTGATGAATGCTTCTGTGCCATTGAAACTCATTAATGATAAATTTAGAGTAACACCCGAATTTAGCTTACGTTACAAACTGTCTGCTTATTGGGAGGTAATGTCTTCTTTTGTGAGTAGTATTAGCTTTTCAGAGATAACCCAAGCATACTCAAATCCTATAATGATAAATTACCGTACGTATAAAAGTGGGGTAGAGAATATCTCTGAAAGGAAATTAAATATTGTTACTCTAAAGGCTATTTATAGTAATCCACTCAAATTACATAACATTTGGGCTTCTTTTTCTAAAAACTTTAATTCAAATGAGGTAACAACTAGTTATAACTATTTAGATTCTCTAAGTTCTACTTCTCCAATGGCCTATATGCATATATCTGAATTACTCTATCCTTCCTATAGTAGCTCTACTTCTCTAATAGTTAACTATACAAAAAGTTTTTTTGATTACCCTTTACTTCTAAGTTTAAAGCTTACGGGCATTGACTCTAGGTCACAGATGGTTCAACAAGATGTTTTTACAGAAAGTCATTTAAGATATTATTCGGCATTAGCTGCTGTCGATTTTTCAATTGGTAGTAGCACAGATCTTGAAATAAGGCTACCATATAGCCAGGCCAATAGAGAATCGGTTACGGGTATAAAAGCTTCTTCTTTAGTGCGTGCTTTTAACCCCTCTTTTAATGCTGTTTTAAAGGTCTCTAAAAAAACAAGAGTGGCATTTAATACCACTCTTAATGTTAATGAATTATCTGCGAATAAATTTTATGCATACCCTTTTGCCGACATCAAAATTAGGATTGCTCTTAAAAAAGGAGAACTCTTTGCCGAGGCAACAAACATTTTTGATAGCCGGGAGTATAGGTATAAAATAGAAGGAGATCTCTTTACTACAGAGATGCTCTATAAACTAAGACCTTTTTCTTTTATCGCCGGGTTTACCTTTTCCTTTTGACACCTCTTTCCCACCTTTTGATTGGTTCCAGCTTGCTGTGGAGTGACTCCTGCCACCAGATTTTCTTGATCTTGGCTCGTCTGAGTCTCTAGAAGATCTTCTAGATGAGCTATTTGCGGGCTCTTTTGAAACAAAGTTTTGGTCCCAGATAAGTGAGAAATCTAACTGTTTCTGCTCTAGGTTTGCCTTTACTACTTTTACTCTAACTGGAGTCCCAAAAGTATATTTTTGGCCTGTAGATTTTCCGGTGAGAGTTAGAGTCTCTTCGTCAAAGACAAAGTAATCTTCTTTTATATCTCTAAGTGCAACTAACCCCTCTACCTTAGTCTCTTCGAGCTCTACAAACATTCCCCAATCTGTTATGCCAGACACATTGCCATTATATTCGTTGCCAATCTTATCCTTCATAAACTCTACCATTTTGTATTTAATGCTAGCTCTTTCGGCTTCGGTTGCAAGTTGTTCTCTCTCGCTTGAGTGCTTGCATTTATCTTCGTAGCTCTTCTTGTCTAAAGATTTGCCTTTATCCATGTAGTACTCCAACATTCGGTGAACCATCATATCGGGGTAGCGCCGTATAGGAGAGGTAAAGTGAGTGTAGTAGTCGAATGCGAGCCCATAGTGGCCCATGTTCTCTGTAGAGTAGCGAGCTCTGGCCATAGAACGGAGTGCCATTATTTCAATGGAGCCCTCTTCGGGTTTGCCCTTTGCCGATGCTAAAAGTGAGTTAATTTCGCTAGATAGTTCTTTAGGGTTCTTGGTTGGCTTCATTGTGTACCCCAAATGGTGTATGAAGGTTCTAAATGCAGCTATCTTATCTAGATTTGGCTCTTCGTGAATTCTATATACAAATGTTTTTGGCTTTTTACCCTCGCTTTTTGCTCCAATAAAATAAGCTACCTCTCTGTTTGCAAGTAGCATAAACTCTTCTATGAGCCAATTTGATTCTTTACTTACTCGTTGAACAATCTCTAGTGGTTTGCCGGCTTGGTCTACAATTACCTTCATCTCTGGCCTTTCAAAACTGATGGCACCTTGGCGAAACCTTTCTTGGCGAATAATTGTAGCTAAATCGTTAAGTTTGAGCACTTCGGTTGCTAGTGGCCCTTTTTGGGTTTCAATTATCTCTTGAGCATCTTCGTAGCTAAACCTATAATTAGACTTTATAACCGTTTTCCCAAACCATCTGTTTAGTACTCGGCCTTTCTCATCTATGTCGAACACTGCAGAGAAACTTAATTTTTCTTCTTGTGGCCTTAGAGAGCAGAGTTTATTAGATAGTTTTTCTGGTAACATTGGCACTGTGCGGTCTACAAGGTATACCGAGGTAGCTCTATCGAGTGCTTCTTTATCTATAACGGAGCCAGGGGTAACGTAGTGAGTAACGTCTGCTATATGAACTCCAACCTCCCATACTCCTGGTTTTAGCTCTCTTATAGAGAGGGCGTCGTCAAAATCTTTAGCGTCGGCAGGGTCTATTGTAAAGGTTGTTATGTCGCGAAAATCTCGGCGGGCCTTAATTTCGGAGGCAGAAATCTCTTCCGAAATTTGAGATGCAGCAATATCTACTTTAGGGTCGAATTTATAGGGAAGACCAAATTCTGTTAAAATGGCATGCATCTCGGTATCGTTATCGCCTGGTTTACCAAGGATATCTAGAATGCGGCCTATTGGTTCTTCTGAGCGGCGGGGCCACTCTTCTACTATTGCAGCTACTTTGTAGCCATTAAATTCTGGTAGGGTATCTTGGAATGGAATTACAATATCGTATGGCATATGTTTGCCATCTGTAATTACCCATGCTTGGGAACCAGTAACTTGTAGTATGCCAATAAATGGCTTATCTGTGCGTTGGATAATTTCAATAACTTCGCCTTCTTGTCTTTGGCCCCCGTTTTTGCCAAAAACTGCTACTTTAACTGTATCGCCATGGAGAGCTCCTCTTAATTTACGAGCAGGTACAAAAAGTTCTTCCTCTACTTCGGGAATTGATATAAAAGCATACCCTTCCCTGGTCATCATTACTTTACCTGTTATTTCTTGAGTGCTAGCTCTTCCTCTGCGATCGCTTTTACCACGACTTTGGCGTTTATCGGAACCTGGTGTGCTTTTGGCACGATTTTTCGAATTACTCATATTTTGATTATTTTTGCAGAAGAGACTATTAATTGACAAATGTAAGATAAATTATGGATAAGAAAGTACTTTTAATGATTTTGGATGGTTGGGGAGAAGGCCCTAACAACGAATCAAATGCAATATATGTTCAGGGAACTCCTAACTTAGATTCAATCCGTTACAAAAACCCAAACTCGCTACTAAATGCAAGCGGAGAAGATGTTGGATTACCCGAGGGCCAAATGGGCAATTCAGAGGTGGGGCACCTAAATATTGGAGCAGGCCGAGTGGTTTACCAAGACTTGGTTAAAATTAATAAAGATTGCCGGAACAAAACACTATTTAACAATAAAGAGATAAGAGAGACCTACAACCACGTAAAAGAGAGTGGTAAATCGCTTCATTTTATGGGGCTTATGTCAGACGGTGGAGTACATAGCTCTATGGAGCACCTTTTTGCCTTTTTAGATCTAGCCAAAGAGAGCGGGATAGATAAGATTTATGTTCATGCCTTTATGGATGGCAGAGATACCGACCCTAAAAGTGGAATAGAGTATATTAGAACACTAGAAAATCATTTGGCTCAAAGCGGCGGAAAGCTAGCCTCAATTATAGGTAGATACTATGCTATGGACCGCGATAAAAGGTGGGAACGAGTAAAAGAGGCATACGATCTATTGGTTCATGGGAAAGGAGACCCTTTTACAAATGGAGTGGCTGCAATGCAGCGCAGCTACGACAATGGTGTTACAGACGAGTTTGTAAAAGCTGCTGTTGCGGTAGATAACGCAGGCAAACCTGTTGCAACACTTAAAGAGGGAGATGCTGTTATCTTCTTTAACTTCCGTAACGATAGAGCTAGAGAACTAACATCGGTTTTAACTCAAGAGGGTCATGATGTTCCCGAAATGAAGGTTGTGCCTCTGTTCTTCTCTACCTTAACTCCGTACGATCACAAATTTAGGGGGTTAAAGGTTTTGTATGACAAAGAGAATATCAAAAATACTTTGGGAGAGGTTTTAGCTGCTGCTGGTAAGAGTCAATTAAGAATTGCCGAGACAGAAAAATATGCTCACGTTACATTTTTCTTCTCTGGAGGCCGCGAGGCTCTCTTTCCAAACGAAGATAGAATTTTGGTGAAATCGCCACCAGTTGCTACTTACGATTTACAGCCGGAGATGAGTGCATATGAGTTAACAGAGCAATTAGAAAAAGCGCTTAAAACTCAGAAAAATGACTTTATAGTACTCAACTTTGCTAATGGAGATATGGTAGGTCATACCGGAGTCTTTAGCGCTATTAAAAAAGCGATTAAAACCGTAGATCTTTGCACCGCAAAGATTGTAGATGTGGCTAAAGAGAATGGCTACTCTATAATAATTACTGCAGATCACGGGAATGCCGATAATGCAATAAATACCGATGGTTCTCCAAATACAGCTCACTCGTTGAACCCTGTTCCATTTATTGTGATAGATAAAGATGTCTCTCAAGTTAAAAATGGTAGGCTTGCCGATATTGCACCAACAATTCTTAAACTTATGGGCATACCAGCTCCTTCAGATATGACGGGAACACCTCTAATCTAGGTTGCTACATATAGCAGAGAATTTCAAAAGAGCAATTTGTTAATAAAATTTATAGGGGCCGATTTTCTTATCGGCTCCTATTGTCTATCTTTATGGTTCCATAAAACACCACAGAAAAAACCCCTCGAAAATTTTTAACATGGCCTTTGTTCACCTTCACGTTCACACTCAATATTCTATATTAGACGGAGCAGCAAATATTCAAAAACTCTTTGAGGCTGCTGCTGCCGATAACCAAACTGCTCTTGCAATAACAGACCACGGAAACATGTTTGGGGTAAAATCGTTTTTGGAAACAGCTGCCAAATTTCCAAGCGTTAAGCCAATTGTGGGTTGTGAGGTATATGTGGCTAAAGGCTCTAGGCTAGATAAGAGAGGCAGGGAAGATATGGGTAATTTTCACTTGGTTCTTCTGGCAAAAGATATGCAAGGGTATAAAAACCTTGTTAAACTTACCTCAAACGCTTTTATAGATGGGTTTTATTCAAAACCTAGAATAGATAGAGAGCTTTTAGAGCAGTATCACCAAGGTTTGATTTGTTCTTCGGCCTGCTTGGGCGGAGAGATCTCTCAAGCTTTCCTTGCAAATGATAGCGAGAGGGCAAAGGAGGCAGCTACTTGGTATAAAAATCTATTTGGAGAAGATTACTATTTAGAAATTCAAAGACACCAAACAGACGTTGAGGGTGCAGATGTCTCTACTTTTGAATCGCAGCAGCTAGCTAACGCTGGTATTCTGCAATTAGCAAAAGAGTTAGATATAAAATGCATTGCTACCAATGATGTCCATTTTGTATCTATAGACGATAGAGAGGCACACGATAGGCTCATTTGCATAACTACCAATGCAGATATAGACGACCCAAAAAGACTTAGATATACCAAGCAAGAATATTTAAAATCTCAAGAAGAGATGGCGGCTATTTTTGCCGATGTGCCGGAGGTTTTAGAAAATACATTAGATATTGCAAATAAGGTAGAACTTTACGACATTGAGTCTAAGCCTATTATGCCTTACTTCCCAATCCCGGAGGCATTTACAGATTCTAACAACTATTTAAGGGAGTTATCATACAATGGGGCTAGAAGCAGGTATGGAGAGCTAACTCAGGAGCATATAGATAGGTTAGATTTTGAGTTGGACACCATTAAAACAATGGGCTATCCAGACTATTTCTTAATTGTGCAAGATTTTATTGCAGAGGCTAGAAAGATGGATGTAGCTGTAGGGCCAGGCAGAGGTTCGGCAGCTGGTTCGGTAGTTGCTTACTCATTAAGAATTACAGATATAGATCCATTAAAGTATGACCTTCTTTTTGAGCGTTTCTTAAATCCAGACCGTATTTCGTTGCCCGATATAGACATTGATTTTGACGATGATGGGCGTTCTAAGGTTTTGACATATGTAGAGGATAAATATGGTAAAAACCATGTTTCTCATGTAATTACTTTTGGAACAATGGCAGCTAAAAGTGCAATTAGAGATGTAGCTCGAATTCAAAGATTGCCTTTGCCAGAGTCTGATAGATTAGCTAAAATGATACCTCTGCGTTTCCCTAACGACAACAATGGAGATACAGTGCCAGTTAGTTTAGACAACTGCATTAAGCTCATACCAGAGTTTGCGCATGAGTATAATTCAGGAGATCCATTGGTAAGAGAGACAATTGAATATGCAAGGAAACTTGAAGGAACAGTTAGGAATGTTGGTGTTCATGCTTGTGCTATAATAATTGGCCGTGACGATTTACGTGAATATATTCCAATAACTACTGCGAACGATAAAGAGAGTGGCGAAAAAATTTGGGTATCTCAGTACGAGGGGTCTCAAATAGAGAAGGTTGGAATGCTAAAGATGGACTTTCTGGGTCTTAAAACGCTCTCTATTATTAAGGAGACTATTGCAAACGTTAAGAAATCTAAGGGCATAAACATAGATATTGACACTATTCCAATAGACGATAAATTAACTTACGAGCTTTTTAGCCGAGGAGATACTGTAGGTACTTTTCAGTTCGAGAGTGATGGTATGAGAAAGTGGCTTAGAGAGCTTAAGCCTACAAGATTCGAAGATTTAATTGCAATGAATGCGCTATATAGGCCAGGGCCAATGGACTATATTCCAGATTTTGTGAGTAGGAAGCATGGGTTAAAGCAAATTGAATATGATTTGCCTGCTATGGAAGAGGTTCTTGCAGATACTTATGGAGTTACTGTATATCAAGAGCAGGTGATGCTTCTTTCACAGAAGATTGCAAATTTCTCTAAAGGGAATGCAGATTCTTTGCGTAAGGGTATTGGTAAAAAGGATAAGGCAGAAATTGATAAGCTTAAAAATCAGTTTGTTCAAGGGGGAATATCTAATGGCCACCCACAGTTGGTTTTAGAGAAAATATGGAAAGATTGGGAAGCTTTTGCTCAATATGCTTTTAATAAATCTCACTCTACTTGCTATGCTTGGATTGGGTACCAAACTGCTTACTTAAAAGCGAATTACCCCGCAGAGTTTATGGCAGCTACTCTAAGTAGGAACCTTAATGATATTGAGGAACTTACTAAGTTGATGGATGAGTCTAAGAGAATGAAAATAGAGGTGCTTGGGCCCGATGTTAATGAGAGTATAAATACCTTCACTGTAAATAAAGATGGCAACATTCGTTTTGGAATGGCAGCTATCAAGGGGGTAGGTTCGGCAGCGGTAGAGAGTCTAATTAGAGCTAGAGAATCTGGAGAGGGTAATTTTACTTCTATATTTAATTTTATAGAGCGGGTAAATCTAGGGGTTGTGAATAGGAAAACTATTGAGTCTCTCATTTATGCGGGTGCGTTCGATGGCTTTGAGGGTGTTAAGAGAGAGCAATATCTTTCGCTTACGGCCAAAGATGAGTTGTTTATAGATGTGCTCATTAGGTATGGGAATATATTTCAAAACGATACTGTCAACGGCGGTAATTCTCTCTTTGGAGAGAGCGAGAGTATAAAACTGGTTCCACCAGAGATACCACCTCTTACAGAGGCTAACCAGAACGAGCTTCTTAAAAAAGAGAAAGAACTTGTGGGCATGTATCTCTCGGCACACCCATTAGACCAATTTGCCTTTGAGGTAAAGCACTTTACAACGGCTACTATTTCCGAAGCTTCAGATATGGTGGGAAGGGCTTCGCAAGTAGAGGCTTTGCAGGGGAAAGAGATAATTATAGCTGGCATTATTACCAATGTGAAAATATCTTATACTAGAAGTACTGGTAAACCTTTTGCAAACTTTGTTATTGAAGACTTTAAT
>CAZHHY010000002.1:0-9089 GCA_964532375.1 uncultured Muribaculaceae bacterium | reverse complement strand
TCTATGAATTTTGCTGTTTATGGAAGAGATTATGAGGCATTTATGCAGTATATGCAGCCAAATTTGCCTCTGCTTATAAAGTGTTCTCTCTCGCCTAGGTTTGGTTTTGGGAGGCAAAATCCAGAGGAGACAAAACCAGTAGAATATGAGCTTAAGGTTAAGAGAATAAAGCATTTGGGTAACACTAAAGAAGAGCTAGTTAGAGAGATTACTTTAAATATCCCGGTTAAAATGGTAACACCTAGTTTTAGGACAGAGTTTGTAAAAAAGCTTAAGCAGAACAAGGGCAATACTAGCCTTATAATTAAATTTTTAGACTACGACAACAAAGTTGCAGTAGACTTTTTATCTGAAAAATATAGAATCTCGTTAAATCCAGACTTAATGGAGTACTTTAACAATAGGGCTATTAATTGTCTATTTGTCCCAAGCTTGGGCTTTTAGATCAAATTCTTGCCCATCTGAGGTGATAAATATAGCTCCGGTGCCAGGGTCTGATAGATGCCCAATAATATCTAGTTGTGGCAGCTCTTTAAGTATTGCTTCGTGTTGTTCTAATGGAATTGCAAAGATGAATTTATAGTCGTCTCCACCATTTAATACGGCAGTCATAGGATCTATGTTAAGTTCTTGAGCCACATTTGATGCTAGTGATGCAACTGGAATTCTGTTCATGAATATTTTTGCACCTAATGAATTTCTTGCGCAAATATTTTTCACCGAGTGGGCTAGTCCATCCATCACAAAATCACATTCGGCAGGAATAATGTTTGTGTCGTTAAAGGATTGAAATAGAGCTTTGTCTATATATGGGCTCAAGTAAGATTGAAGTACAAACTTGTAATCATCTAACTTTGGCTGAACATTTGCTTGTTCAAAAACTCTCTTCTCTCTCTCTAAGATTTGAAGGCCTAGATAAGATGCTCCCATACTTCCACTAATACATAGGAGGTCTCCCTGTTTGCAGGTGGGGCGTTGAACAAAGAGCTTTTTGTTTTGTTTTCCTTGAGACGAAAGAGAAATAACCAAGCCTGTAATAGATGGTACTAAATCTAGCTGTACTTGGGCTATATTATGTTCTTTGAAAGCTGCATTCATTCCTTCCCACAACTCCTCTATTTGCTTTGAAGATATTTTTTTAGAAACGGCAATAGTTACAGAGATAGAGAATGGAATAAAGCCAGAAGCGTAGACCGGCCCTATGACAGCAAGGATTGCTTTATTTCCCAAGTGTTTTATGGGGGTGTATATTAAGTCGAAATCTATTCCCTCTAGAAGTAGCTTGTGGGAATTGAAAAATGTATTTTCCTGAGCTTGGGCAATAACTCCGGAATAAGCATTTATACCTGCTTTTGTATAAAGCTTATTAATAAAAGGAACTTTGTTAATATTGTCCATTACACATTAATTAGTTTACAAAAATAGTTTAAAAAGATATAACTTTGCGCCACGATGAGTGAAAACGATAATTTAATACAGAAAGTAACTGAGTCTGACTATGAGCACGGTTTTGAAACCTTCATAGATCAGGAGTTTTTTCCTAAAGGACTCAATGAAGAGATTGTTAAAGGAATCTCTGCCAAAAAGGGAGAACCAGAATGGATGCTTGAATTCCGTTTGAAGGCTTTTCGCAAATGGCAAACTATGACAATGCCCGAATGGGCTCACCTTAAAATACCTAAAATAGACTATCAAGATATAATCTACTTTGCTGCTCCTAAGCAATTTGCAGAGGGTGGCGAGATAGATCCTGAGTTAGAAGCTACATTTGAAAAGCTTGGTATTCCGCTTAACGAAAGGAATGTTCTTGCCGGAGTTGCTGTAGATGCTGTGTTTGACTCAGTTTCGGTAAAAACAACTTTTAGAGAACAGCTTGCAGAGAAAGGGATTATTTTCTGCTCTTTTTCGGAAGCAGTAAAAGATTACCCAGACCTTATTAAGCAGTATTTGGCCACTGTAGTTCCGTATGGCGATAATTACTTTGCGGCTCTAAACTCGGCAGTCTTTAGCGATGGCTCTTTCTGCTATATTCCTAAAGGAGTGCGTTGTCCAATGGAGCTTTCTAGCTATTTCCGTATCAATGCCAAGGGAACAGGGCAGTTCGAAAGGACTCTTATTGTTGCCGAGGAGGGTTCATACGTAAGCTACTTAGAGGGCTGTACAGCGCCTCAAAGAGACGAGAATCAATTACATGCGGCAGTGGTAGAGATTATTGTAATGAAAGATGCCCATGTTAAGTATTCAACTGTTCAAAACTGGTATCCAGGTAGTGCCGAGGGTAAAGGGGGTATTTATAATTTTGTAACTAAACGAGGAATATGCAAAGGTGAGAATAGTAAACTGTTTTGGGCTCAGGTAGAGACTGGCTCGGCAGTTACTTGGAAATACCCTAGCACAATTTTGAAGGGAGATAATTCTATATCTGAATTCTATTCTGTTGCGGTAACGAATCACCACCAGCAAGCCGATACTGGAACTAAGATGATACATATTGGAAAGAATACTAAAAGCCGTATTGTAAGTAAGGGAATCTCTGCTGGGGTAAGTCAAAACACCTATAGAGGGTTGGTTAAGATATTGCCTAATGCTACTAATTCAAGGAACTACACTCAATGCGACTCATTACTTTTGGGCGATAGGTGTGGTGCTCATACTTTTCCTTATATAGAGAATGAAAATTGCAGTGCTATTCTTGAGCATGAGGCTACAACTTCTAAGATAAGTGAAGATCAGCTTTTCTATTGCCTTCAAAGAGGTATTGGGCCAGAAGATGCAGTAGGTCTCATAGTAAATGGCTATGCAAAAGAGGTGCTTAATCAGCTGCCAATGGAATTTGCAGTAGAGGCTCAAAAGTTATTACAAATTACCTTAGAGGGAAGCGTAGGATAATATGATACCTCAGGTTTTAAGTTTAGTTAATATTTTTAGTACAGATAATATTCTGTTCTCAATAGCTGGTACGGGAGTTTCGCTATTAGAAACTCTTTCTGTTGTGAGTGGGCTCACCTGTGTCTATCTTGCAACACGTGCAAAGGTTGCCAACTTTTGGATGGGGTATATCTATAATATTTTGCTCTTTCTATTGTTCTATCAAAAAGGATTGTACTCTAGTATGTTGGTTCAACCCGTCTCATTTATGATTAACTTTTTTGGTCATTACAGATGGACTCACCCTAAGAGTGGAGAAGAGAATAGTAAAAACCAACTGAAAGTAACTTTACTTAGTAATAATAAAAGGGTCTATTTTGTTGCGCAAATAGTTGTACTAGCAGCTCTATGGGGTATAACGCTCACCTATTTAGATAATATTTTCCCGTCTATTTTTAGTGAAGCAAAAAAACCTTTTTTAGATGCTTTTGTTACTGTTACTATATTAACTGCTCAGTACTTATCTGCACAAAAGAAGTTAGAGTGCTGGGCTGCATGGTTTACTGTAAATGTAACTAATGTTACTTTATATATATTGGCTGGTATGGTTTTCTTACCAATGGTAAGTGCTGGCTTTTTAGTTTTGGCTTTCTTTGGCTTTGCCATGTGGAGAAAAGCTTATGAAAACAATAATTAATGGATTAATTTAAGAAAATATGTTAGAGATAAAAGGCTTGCATGCCTCAATAGGTGGAAAAGAAATTTTAAAAGGAATTGATATCTCTGTTAACGCAGGCGAAGTTCATGCAATTATGGGCCCTAATGGGTCGGGTAAAAGCACTCTTTCGGCAGTTCTTGCAGGCAGGGATACTTTTGAAGTTACAGCAGGTGAGGTTACTTATAAAGGAGTAGATTTGCTAGAGCTTTCCCCCGAAGATAGAGCTAGACAAGGTGTTTTTCTAGGCTTTCAATACCCAGTAGAAATTCCTGGCGTGAGTAATGTGAATTTTATGAAAACAGCTATAAATGAGCAGCGTAAGTATAAAAACTTACCTCCAATTACAGCTGCCGAGTTTCTTAAAATGATGAGAGAGAAGATGGCTGTAGTAGATATGGATAGTTCTTTTTCTGGCCGAGGCGTGAACGTTGGGTTTTCTGGTGGCGAGAAAAAGAGAAATGAAATTTTTCAAATGGCTATGTTAGACCCAACTCTAGCAATACTTGACGAGACAGATAGTGGGTTAGATATAGACGCAATGAAAATTGTGGCTGCTGGGGTGAATAAACTTAAAACTCCAAATAACGCATTCATTGTGATAACTCACTACCAGCGTTTACTAGACTATATTATTCCAGATGTGGTACACGTGCTTTACGATGGAAAAATTATTAAGACAGCCGGTAAAGAATTAGCTTTAGAGGTAGAAGAAAGAGGCTACGACTGGCTTATAAAAGGCTAATGATATGATAGATGCTAAATATAAATATACTCCAGAATTACCAGAGGAATTTAAATGCAAGGTGCCCCTACCAGGCACAGTTCAAGCATTTGTTACTAATGGAGTTCTTAGAGAGGGTGTAGAGATTAATGGTGGTCTCTCTGTCTATGCAAAAGCTAAAAGTGGATTTATTGTTGAGGCGGCAAAAGAGAGCGATTGTGCCGAGAGTTTGCAAATAATTAGCTTTAGAGATTCTCAAAACACTCAAGACATCTCATTTGAAAATGATCTTTTCTTTAGGAAAGGGTCAAATGTTTCTATGTTGCTTTGTACTCACACTTTATCTATGGATAAATTCAAAACCGAAGAGGTTGTGAATATAGAAGTAGAGGAGGGAGCTAAAGTAAATATTGTGGTTATGCAAAACGAGCACAACGCCTCGGAGCATAAAGTTACTTTCCGTCTAAATGTTGCAGCAGGGGCTCATATTAAAATTAATGTTGTAATTCTTCACGGTGCTCTTCTAGAGAATGATTTTGAAGTAAATCTGTTGGGAGAAGAGGCTGTTTGCGACTTGAATGGACTTTACCTGGTAGATGGTAAACAGTCTGTAATTACCAATATAACCATGAGTCATTTGGTTCCCAATTGCTTGAGCAGCCAGCTTTTCAAGGGTATTTTAGATGATAATTCAAGAGCTATGTTCACCGGTAGAATTGTTGTAGCTCAAGATGCTCAAAAGACAGCTGCATTTCAAGCGAATCACAATCTTCTTGTTTCTCCTAATGCTAAGGCCTATTCTAGGCCACAATTAGAAATCTATGCCGATGATGTAAAATGTTCGCATGGTGCAACTAGTGGTATAATGGACCAAGATGCTCTTTTTTATATGAGATCCAGAGGTATTGGTGAGCAAGAGGCTAAGTTACTCCAGCAACTAGCTTTTGTATATGATGTTCTGGAGAAGATTGACAATGAACGGCTTCGCCAAAGACTTAACGATCTTGTTGAGTCTCGTTTGAGAGGAGAGTTTAGTCATTGCACCAATTGTAGTATGAATTGTTGTTAAATTTTTTAAAATGAAAAAGAGTATTCTTTTTTTAATTGCAGCATTAGTTTTATTGCCTGCAACAATATTTGCCCAGCCCTCTAAGATGTTGGGGAAATGGTATTCAATAGACGAAGATGGCAATAGAAAATCTATGGTAATAATAACTAAAAATTCTAATGGAATTTATGAGGGAACCATAGAGAAGCTGTTAACTGGAGACCCAGATAGGCTTTGTGTTGAATGCACGGGTGCCGAACAGAATAAACCTATTAAAGGGCTTAAGATTATAAAATCTTTACGCGAAGATGGCTCAAAGCTAACAGGGGGAACAATTTTAGACCCTGCAAATGGGAAGGTGTACAACTGTACAATTTCTTATGATAGTAAGAGCGGAAATTTAAAACTGCGCGGTTCTTTAGATAAAATGGGTATTATTGGTAGAAATCAAACATGGATAAAAGCTAAAGAATAGAGCATTAAGCTGTGTATACTCATCTCTACTGTTTGTACATTTGTTGATGAGTGTGTTGATAACTATATGCAGTTACTCTAAAATATAGACCTATTTAATTTAAATTTGTCAAAGTCGATGGTGCAATCTATCGGCTTTTTTTTCCACATAAATTTTACGATACATGAAAAATTACACCTACGAAGAGGCAATGGCCATGAGCTTGCAATACTTTAAAGGAGATGAATTGGCAGCGTCGGTATGGATTAACAAGTATGCAATGAAAGATTCCTTTGGGAACCTTTATGAGGCATCTCCAGACCATATGCACAGGAGAATTGCTAAAGAGTTTGCAAGAATTGAGGCAAACTATCCTAACCCAATATCTGAAGATGAAATATTTGATTTACTTAAAGAGTTTAAGTATATAATTCCCCAGGGAGGCCCTATGACAGGCATTGGTAACAACCACCAGATAGCCTCTTTGTCTAACTGTTTTGTTATTGGGCATAGAAAGCCTGCCGATTCTTACGGTGGAATAATGAGGATAGACGAAGAGCAAGTACAGCTTATGAAAAGAAGGGGCGGGGTAGGGCACGATTTGTCGCATATTAGGCCTGCTGGAAGCCCTGTTCTTAATAGTGCTCTCACTTCTACTGGAGTAGTCCCTTTTATGGAGCGTTACTCAAATTCTACCAGAGAAGTAGCACAAGATGGGCGCCGTGGAGCTCTCATGCTCTCTATCTCTATAAAGCACCCCGATTCAGAGAAGTTCATAGATGCTAAGCTTGAGCAAGGGAAAGTTACAGGAGCAAATGTCTCTGTAAAGATAGACGACGAATTTATGAGATGCGCTTTGGCCAATAAGCCTTATAAACAGCAATTCCCTGTAGAATCTGACAGCCCTTCTTTTGTTACCGAAATAGATGCAGCTGCACTATGGAAAAAGATTATTCATAATGCTTGGCGTTCTGCCGAACCGGGAGTGCTATTTTGGGATACTGTTATTAATGAGTCTATTCCCGATTGCTATGCCGATCTTGGCTACAAAACGGTAAGTACCAACCCATGTGGAGAGATTCCTCTGTGTCCATACGATTCATGTCGGTTAATAGCTATAAATCTCTTTTCTTATGTAGATAAGGCATTTACTCCTAAAGCTTCATTTAATATGGAGCTCTTTAAAGATCACGTTAGAAAGGCAATGCGCCTTAATGACGATCTTATAGATTTAGAGATGGAGAAAATAGAGGGTATAATTGAAAAAATTCAGAACGATCCCGAAGAAGAAGAGGTTAAATTGGCCGAGTTAACTCTTTGGCGCAAGATTAGAGACAAAACTCTTGGTGGTAGAAGAACAGGCTTGGGCATTACTGCCGAGGGAGATATGCTTGCTGCTATGGGGTTGCGTTATGGAACAGACAAGGCTACAGATTTTGCTGTAGAAGTTCAAAAGACATTGGCTGTAGAGGCATACCGTGCTTCTTGTGAGATGGCTCAAGAGAGGGGTGCTTTTCCAATATTTGAGGCAAAGAGAGAGGCAAATAACCCTATGCTTCAAAGGATTAAAGGAGAAGACAAGCAGTTGTTCGAAGATATTGCAAAGTATGGTCGTAGAAATATTTCTATGCTCACTATTGCTCCTACAGGTACTACTTCAATTATGACTCAAACTACATCTGGTATTGAACCGGTATTTTTGCCGTTTTATAAGAGAAGAAGAAAGGTAAACCCTAATGATAAAAACGTAACTATTTCTTTTAGAGACGATATAGGAGATGCATGGGAAGAGTACTATGTTTTTCATCATAACTTTGTTGTGTGGTGCGAGAAAAATGGATACTCAGAGTCTACTGTAAAAGCAATGACAGTAGAAGAGATTGAAACGTTAGTAGCTAAATCGCCATACTACAAAGCTACCTCTAACGATATTGATTGGAGCGCAAAGGTTCAGATGCAAGGTAGAATTCAAAAATGGGTAGATCATTCAATAAGTGTTACTGTGAATTTGCCAAGCGATGTTACCGAAGAGCTTGTTGCCGATGTTTATAAAACAGCATGGGAATCTGGTTGTAAGGGAATTACAGTCTATCGTGATGGTTCAAGATCTGGAGTGTTAATCTCTGCAAAAGAGAACGATAGTAAAGAAGCAGGGCTTCGTAAAAAACAGAGACCTAAATCTTTAGATGCCGAGATTATTAGATTCAAAAATGGACCAGAGCAGTGGATTGCTTTAGTGGGTCTACTAAAGGGGGCTCCTTATGAAATATTTACTGGTCTGATAGAAGAGGAGACTCGTAGTATTCCTAAATCGGTTACAATGGGCTATATTGTAAAAGAGAAAGACGATTCGGGATCTACTCGTTACGACTTCCATTATATTGACAAATATGGTTATAGAAATATTGTTGGAGGTATTTCTCATATGTTCAACAAGGAGTATTGGAACTATGCAAAACTAATCTCTGGAGTGTTAAGAAATGGAATGCCAATAGTAGACATTGTAAACCTTGTTGGTGGCCTTCAGTTAGATAGCGAAGCCATTAATACTTGGAAAAATGGAGTCGAAAGAGCTCTTAAGCGTTATATACCAGATGGCACAAAAGACATTTCGGGCAAGCAGTGCGAAAAATGTCATTCAGATAACTTACTTTATCAAGAGGGATGCCTAACTTGCATGGCATGCGGTAACTCAAAATGCGGTTAAACATTATGAGTAAATCTATAACATAAATGGCTAATCTATAACGCACATGGCTAATCTATAACATAAATGTAGAACTGTAATTAAAGCCAGAAGATGATAATATTTCCAAAAGCAAAAATAAATTTAGGACTCAGGGTTATTGAAAAAAGAGATGATGGATTTCATAACCTTGAGAGCCTTTTTGTTAGCGTTCCCAATAAAACCGATATTCTTGAAATTGTGGAGAGCGATAAGCTCTCCTTTTCGCTTTATGGCGCAGCTTTAGATTGCGAACATGGAATGAATATTTGCGAGAAAGCTTTTCAATTGCTAGCAAAAGATTTTGATATCCTAGGAGCAGAGATACATCTTTATAAAAACATTCCTAGTGGCGCTGGCTTAGGCGGGGGCTCTTCTGATGGTGCCTGCACACTCATCTTACTCAATTCACTATATGATTTGGGGCTAGATACAGCCTCATTACTAAAGTATGCCTCTGTTCTTGGCAGTGATTGCCCCTACTTCATTCTCGCCCACGAAGAGATATGTAACCCTCACAAAGTCTTAGTTAACCCTCACAAAGTCTTAGGCAAC
>CAZHHY010000001.1:16543-40413 GCA_964532375.1 uncultured Muribaculaceae bacterium | reverse complement strand
CCTGCAGAGTTATTTGAAGGAGATATTGAAAATTTTTATTCACGCGTTAGTAACTTAGAGCCCTTTTTTGCTGCAAAATTAGAAGAGGCCTCTCTAAAAGGAGAGCGACTTAGATATGTAGCTTCAATAACACCAAATAAACAGAGCATTGGAGTAGTGTCAATTTCGCCCAACAATCCTCTTTACTATGTGTGCGGCACTAATAATTCAATTACCATAGCCACACGCAATTACCCTAGTGGAATAACAGTTACTGGAGCAGGTGCCGGAGCAAGAGTTACTGCAGGTGGGGTTCTAAACGACATAATAAAAGCAGCACTATGAGAGTAGCAATAGTTGGTGCCACAGGTCTAGTGAGTCAAAAAAAGCCGGAATACTGCAAGAGCGAAACTTTCCAGTTACTGAGCTAATTCCTGTAGCCTCCCAAAGCTCGGCAGGCACAATAATTAAAAGGAGGGCATAGCGAATCTATAAATGCTCAGTTCCATGAAAATTTCACAATTCAAGAAATTATCTCTATTTTGTAGCAAATTCCCTCCTCAACTATTATTTACAATAAAATTGAACACTCCCTATCTAATGCTATTTTATGCGCTTGATAGAGGAAGATTTTTTAACTTTGTAATCTAAATCACCTAAAAACAACATGAGCAAATATACCGAAGAAGAAGTAAGAACATTAGAATGGAACGAACATATTCGTAAAAGACCTGGTATGTATATTGGTAAGCTTGGAGACGGTTCTTCTCCAGACGACGGTATTTACGTACTAATTAAAGAGGTGATGGACAACTCGGTAGATGAGTATGCCATGGGTAACGGCAAAGCAATTTCCATTACTATTGAAGGTAAAAAAGTAACAATTAGAGACTTCGGCAGAGGGATTCCTCTTGGCTCACTGGTAGATGTTTCCAGCAGAATGAACACCGGCGCCAAGTATGACAGCAAAGCTTTCAAGAAATCTGTAGGGTTAAATGGCGTGGGTATAAAGGCAGTGAATGCACTTTCTTCATCGTTCTATATTCAATCTTTCCGTGATGGAGAGAGCCATTATGCTAGCTTTAGCAAAGGAGAAATCCTAGAAGAGCAGCGTGTACTAAGTACCGAGAAAAATGGTACTATGGTCTCTTTTATTGCAGATGAAGAGCTCTTTGAAAACTTCGAATACAACCTAGAGTTTGTAGAGAGTATGCTTCGCAACTACTCTTATCTTAATACTGGTCTTTCAATTAAACTAAATGGGAAAGAGTTCCTTTCAAAAAATGGGCTTCTAGATTTACTTAACGAATCTATTACCAAAGAGCCCTACTACTCGCCTATTCATCTTAAAGGAGACGATATTGAAATTGCTATTACACATGGTAACGATTATGGCGAAGGGATTTCATCTTTTGTAAACGGACAATTTACTACCCAAGGAGGTAGCCATATGGCATCCTTTAGAGAAGCAGTTGCTAAAACAATACGAGATTTTCATAAAAGAGATTTCGATGCAAGCGATGTGCGCCAGGGTATGATAGCTGCTATTAGTATTAAAGTACAAGAACCCGTTTTTGAATCGCAAACAAAAACTAAACTTGGCTCAAAAGAGATTGCCCCAGGGGGTATGAGCATACGTAGCTTCATTGGAGATTTTATTAAAGAACAATTAGACAACTATCTTCACCGTCACCCAGAGGTAGCCGAAATAATGCTCAAGAAAATTTTAGATTCAGAGAAGGAACGAAAAGCTATTTCGGGAATACAAAAACTGGCAAGAGAGAGAGCAAAAAAAGCGAATATGCACAATAAAAAGCTGCGAGATTGCCGCCTACACTACGGAGATAAGCACGAGAGAGCTATTGAAAGCACTCTCTTTATAACCGAGGGCGATTCTGCTAGTGGCTCTATTACTAAAAGCCGAGATGTTTTAACCCAGGCTGTTTTTTCATTAACCGGCAAACCAAAAAACTCATATGGGCTCACCAAGAAAATAGTTTATGAAAACGAAGAGTTTAATCTACTTCAAGCTGCGCTCAACATAGAAGAAGATTTAGAAAATCTTCGCTATAATAATATAGTGTTAGCAACCGATGCAGACGTAGACGGCTTACACATTAGATTACTACTACTAACCTTCTTTCTCCAATTTTTCCCAGATCTTGTACGCCAAGGGCATCTTTACATTCTTCAAACTCCGCTTTTTAGAGTTAGGAATAAAAAAGAGACTGTCTATTGCTACTCATCTGAAGAGCGAGACAAGGCACTCAAAAAGCTAGGCGTAAATCCCGAAATAACTAGATTTAAAGGACTTGGAGAGATCTCTCCAGATGAGTTTAGACATTTTATTGGAGAGAGTATTAGGTTAGAAAAAGTTCGCCTTGGCAACGACGACAATATCCCAGAACTATTAGAGTTCTATATGGGTAAAAATACGTTCGACAGACAGAACTTTATTCGAGCTAACTTAAGATCAGATTTAGTTACCGAAGAGGCTATCTAGCAATTTGGCTTTTAGAATTTATCCTAGAGAAACATCTAAAAACATCATAAGTGCAAAACCAAGCATTGCTCCAATTGCAGAATAATCTGTCTCATTCCCCCGCTGGGATTCTGGGATTAATTCTTCTACACAAACAAAAATCATAGCTCCTGCAGCAAATGCTAAAGCATATGGTAGTATTGGAGTAATCGATAGAACAAGATAGGCACCTAACACCCCCGACATAGGTTCCACTATACCAGAGAGTTGTCCATAATTAAAGGCTCTCAACCTTGAGAACCCCTCTCTTCTAAGAGGAATAGAGACAGCGGCTCCCTCGGGGAAATTTTGTAATGCAATTCCAACAGCAAGAACTATAGCTCCTGCAAGAACCCCAACGTCGGGGCTGTGTGCTAATGCACCAAATGCTACCCCAACAGCCAAGCCCTCTGGAATATTATGTATAGTTATGGCAAGCACTAACAAAACACTTCTTTGCCACTGAGTCTTAACGCCCTCGGCCTTCTCTGTAGAGAGCCCCATATGTAAGTGAGGTAAGACCTTATCTATTCCGAACAAAAAAGTACCTCCAGCTAAAAAGCCAATCACCGCAGGCATCCAACCAGGATCGCCATTCTCTTCGGCCATCTCAATTGCAGGCGCAAGCAAAGACCAAAAGCTAGCAGCAATCATTACTCCTGCGGCAAACCCTAGCATAGAATTGAGAACTCTTTTATTTATATTTTTAAAAAAAAACACCATAGAAGAACCTAATGCGGTTATAAACCAAGTAAAAAGGGTAGCGAATAAGGCAAGTAAAATAGGGTTATAGTCTAATAAAAATTCAAAGCTAAAGTTCATAATTCAAATTAATTAGTTATTAATATATATATATCTTTATTAAACAGCGTTTAAGTAAGAAAAGCTTTACTGTTTAGGTAAAACTATAAAAGCGCAAACCACAATTGTTATGCATAGATAATAAAAAAATCTATATACTTAACAATGATCATTAGCCTACAGTTAATATCTCCTATTTTCCGGTCTATTTAAAATTGGAAGTCTTTTTATTTTCTAATAGTTATAAGATATGCTAAAACTCTATTTTTTTTCCTAAATTCCTGTTTAGTATGACATATGATAAACACAAGGCTTATGAGCCCTAACTATTGACCTAATTATTTGAAAAATGAAAGTATTAATTATTTTTAATAGAGAGCCTTACGACAATACCGATGTAACCTGGAATGGACTAAGATTGGCAGATACGCTTAGAACTAATGAGAATGAAGTAAGAATCTTTTTAATGAACGACTCCGTAGCTATGGCAAGAGATGTTTTAAACCACCTTAAGGCTACGATCAAGATTTATCTCAAATGTTAAAAGATCTAATTGCCAATGGTGTTACGGTTAAAGTTTGCGGCACTTGTATGGCACGCTGCGGTATACATAAAAACCATCCTTATTTTGAGGGAGCTGCAAAATCTACTATGGCAGAACTTGCACAGTGGGTAACCGATCGCGATAAGGTTTTGACATTCTAAACAAGGAAACAATTTGCTTGTCTACTTTTACAGCCTAATCTATTAGTCACACACAGCAATTTTTACTATTTTTGTGACTGTTTTAAAAGTAGCAAAATGGAGTATAATTTTCTTGAGATCGAAAAGCAGTGGCAATCTTACTGGGCGAAGAATCAAACGTTTAAAGTAGAGGTAGATAGTTCAAAACCTAAGTACTATGTTCTAGATATGTTCCCCTACCCTTCGGGTGCTGGGCTTCATGTTGGCCACCCCCTTGGTTATATTGCAAGTGACATATATAGCAGATACAAAACATTAAAGGGATTTAACGTGCTTCACCCTATGGGGTATGATGCTTTTGGGCTACCAGCAGAGCAGTATGCAATTCAAACTGGAATGCACCCTGCAAGCACAACAGAAGTTAATATTAAGCGCTATCGCGAACAACTAGATAGAATAGGGTTTTCTTATGATTGGAGCCGTGAAGTAAGAACATGTGACCCCAGTTATTACAAATGGACTCAGTGGGCTTTCCTGCAAATGTTTTCACATTGGTATAATAACCTCAATCAAAAAGCAGAAAGTATAGAATCTCTAGTAAAAATATTTGAGAAAGAGGGTAATAAAAATGTTAACGCAGCCTGTGGCTCAGACGAGTTATTTAGCGCACAACAGTGGAACTCCATGTCTAAAGAGCAACAAGCCAATAAACTAATGGAGTATAGAATAGCCTATCTTGGAGAAACTTCTGTAAACTGGTGTTCGGCCTTAGGAACAGTCTTGGCAAACGACGAGGTTAAAGAGGGGCTCTCTGTTAGAGGCGGGCACCCTGTAGAGCAACGCAAAATGAAGCAATGGCAGCTAAGAGTCTCGGCCTACGCCCAAAGATTACTTAGTGACATGGAAAATTTAGAGTGGAGTGACTCTCTTAAAGAGATGCAGCGTAACTGGATAGGTCGCTCGCAAGGTGCCAAAATGGTCTTTAAAGCATCTAATGGGCAACAGGAGTTTGATTTAGATATTTTTACTACCCGTGCCGACACTATTTTTGGAGCAACCTTTATGGTACTAGCCCCCGAAAGCGAATGGGTAGAAAAGCTTACTACTCCCCAACAATATAATGAAGTTCAAGAGTATATCAAAACAGCTAAGCGCAAGACAGAGAGAGAGAGAATGATGGAGACTCGCAAAGCAAGCGGTGTGTTTAGCGGCAGTTATGCTATAAATCCATTTACTCAAGAGAAGATGCCTGTTTGGATTGCAGAGTATGTTTTGGCAGGGTATGGTACAGGTGCAATTATGGCTGTTCCGGCACACGATAGCCGCGATTATCTTTTTGCAAAGCATTTTAACCTCCCTATTATTCCATTAATAGAAGGGTGCGATATCTCTCAAGAGAGCTTCGATGCCAAACAGGGAATTATGTGTAACTCAGGATTCTTGAACGGATTATCTGTAGAAGAGGCAATTCCGGCAGCTATAGATGAGGTAGAGAAAAGGAGACTAGGTAAAAGAAAAATTAATTTTAGATTAAGAGATGCAATTTTTTCACGCCAAAGATACTGGGGAGAGCCTTTCCCTATTTATTACAAAGATGGTATTGCCACACCTATAGATATTAAAGACCTCCCAGTAGAACTGCCAGATATAGATAAATACCTGCCTACAGAGAGTGGCGAACCTCCATTGGCCAGAGCAAAGGATTGGAACTACAACGGATATCCATTAGAGACTAGCACAATGCCAGGTTTCGCAGGAAGTAGTGCCTACTACCTTAGGTATATGGACCCAACTAACAATAATGCACTAGTCTCAAAAGAGGCAAACAGTTATTGGCGCAATGTAGACCTTTATATAGGTGGTACAGAACATGCAACAGGTCATCTTATCTACTCACGTTTTTGGAATAAATTCCTTTACGACCTTGGCTATGTTTGCGAGAATGAACCTTTCAAAAAACTTGTAAATCAAGGTATGATTCAAGGGCGCTCCAATTTTGTCTATAGAATTAAAGGGACCAATACTTTTGTCTCTTTAGGATTAAAAGATAAATATGAGACCACAGAGATACACGTAGATGTTAATATAGTTCATAACGACAAGCTAGATATAGCAACCTTTAAGAAATGGATGCCAGATTACTCTAATGCCGAGTTCATCTTAGAAGATGGTGAATATATTTGTGGTTGGGCTGTAGAGAAAATGAGTAAATCTATGTTTAACGTAGTAAATCCCGATATTATTTGTGAATCATATGGGGCCGATACTCTACGTATGTACGAGATGTTCCTAGGCCCTCTAGAGCAATCTAAACCTTGGGACACAAAGGGAATAGATGGAGTTCATCGCTTCCTGAAAAGATTTTGGAGGCTATTTTACAGAGAGAATGAATTTGGAGTATCAGACGAAAAACCTACTGCAAATGAACTTAAAACTCTACATAAACTAATAAAAAAGGTTCAAGAAGATATAGAAGACTTTTCGTTTAATACAAGTGTAAGTGCGTTTATGATAGCCATCAATGAACTTTATGAAACAACCTGCAATAAACGCGAGGTATTAGAGCCAATGGTTATATTATTATCGCCTTTTGCACCACATATTGCAGAAGAGCTATGGAGCAAGCTTGGCCACCAAAATTCTGTTTCAAAAGCTACTTTCCCTCTATATGTTCATGAATTCACTTTAGAAGATACTTTTGAATATCCTGTCTCTTTTAACGGAAAATTAAGATACAAACTCACTCTGTCAAGTCATTTTTCTATCAATGAGATTGAAAAAGCTGTGAGAGATCACGAAAATACCCAAAAGTACCTAGGCGAGAGCGCAATAAAGAAGGTGATTATTGTTCCAAAGAAAATTATTAACATAGTATGCTAATGAGATTTTATTCATTTCAAGTAGATGCCTTTACCAGTAGTGTTTTCGGGGGTAACCCTGCTGCAGTTGTTATGCTTTCCCAGAACCTACCAGATGCCACACTTTTACAGATTGCAAAAGAGAATGCACTCTCAGAAACTGCTTTTTTATTACCTGCCAATGACTCCTATATCTTACGCTGGTTTACTCCAGATTTAGAGATGGACCTGTGCGGACATGCAACTTTAGCTTCTGCCCATATACTCTTTACCGAGTTTGGTTACTCAAAAGAAGAAATTATCTTTCGAACAATATCTGGAGATTTAAAAGTTAGCCGCGAAGAGGATTCATATTTAATGGACTTTCCACAAAGAGAAGCCGAAAAAGCAACTCTACCTATAGAAATATATGATAGCCTTAGTATCAAACCCTATCTAGTCTATAAAGCTCGCGATTACATGTTGGTATACAAGACAGAAGAAGAGATAAGGAACATAGAGATAGATAGGTCTATTATTGATGAGATAAACTTAGACCCAGGCGGAGTGATAATAACAGCTCCTGGCAAAGATTGTGATTTTGTTTCTAGGTTTTTCACCCCACAATCTACTATTTTTGAAGACCCTGTAACTGGGTCTGCCCATTGTACTCTTGCTCCTTTCTGGGCAATAAAAACTGGAAAAAGCACTATGTTTGCAAAACAATTGAGTGAAAGAGGTGGCTCTATGCATTGCCAACTAACAGAGGGCAGAGTTATTCTTAAAGGTAATGCAGTTACATATTCCAAAGGAGAAATATTTATACCAACAATATAATGAGTAATAATATCTTCAAAACTTTTAAGTCCTATTTCATTATGACTATAGGGCTTTTTATATTCGTATTCAGTTGGACCTCGTTTCTAATTCCGCTGGAAATTGCTGGTGGAGGAGTTAGTGGTCTTGCATCTGTAATAAATTATGCAACAGGTTTTAAAGTAGCATATTCATACTTCATGATTAATGGTGTATTACTATTTATAGGCTTTTTAATCTTAGGCAAAGCATTTGGCTTTAAAACTATCTATTGCATAATAGTTGCTGCTTTAATGTTTGAATTTTTGCCTCTTATACCATGGGTTTCAGACATAGAAGACAAACTTATAAACGCTCTAATTGGAGGAACTATGAGTGGCATTGGAATTGGAATTATCTTTCTTCAAGGAGGTAGCACAGGTGGAACAGACATTATTGCCCTTATTATTGCAAAATACAGAGAGACCTCTCCAGGAAGAGTCTTTCTTTTCTGCGATCTTTTCATAGTTGGCTCGGTCTATCTTATTCCTGGTAAAGAGCTCTCCGATGTTATTTACGGTTATATCCAAATGGCGTCATTCTCATATGTGATAGACATGATACTTACCGGTAACAGCCAAAGTGTTCAAGTATTAGTTTTTTCGTCTAAGTTTTCAGAAATAGCAGAACGGGTAAATAGAGAGATACAAAGAGGAGTTACTGCCCTCTCTTCTATGGGGTGGTACTCCAAAGAAGAGAGTAAGGTGTTAGTTATTGTATTAAGAAAATCGCAACTTCAACTAATAACAGAAATTATTAAAACAACAGATAGAAACGCATTTATGACAGTAAGTAAAGTTACAAGTGTATATGGGAGGGGGTTCGATCAAATAAAAGCAGGTAAAATAACATGGAAAAAGGAACAAAAAGAGTCTTAACAGAGATAAAAGAGTATACCGTTATTTTATTCGGAATGCTCATATACACCCTTGGGTGGGTGTTTTTCCTAATCCCTAACGGGCTAGTAGGCGGTGGAGTCACAGGTGTCTCGGCCATTATTTACTATATGACAGGGTTTCCTGTTAGTTATTCATTTTTCCTTATAAACGGGTTGCTCCTTGCAATTGCTTTGAAAGTTTTGGGTAAAGCATTTGGCGCCAAAACTGTTTTTGCAATTATTGCAGGTACGGTGTTCTTAAGAATATTACCCGATTTAATCCCAGCAGATTTAATTCAAAATGTAGCAATTGATAATGGAAAACTACTCTCGTCAATTATTGGTGGTGCACTAGCAGGAGCCGGTATAGCAATTAATTTCACCCAAGGAGGGAGCACTGGAGGTACAGATATTATTGCTCTTATGATTAATAAATACCGAAACATGTCTCCAGGGCGCATAATACTTATGATGGATGTAATAATTGTTGCTAGCTCCCTAATCATACCTACAGAAGCAGGCGTTGGCCAAAGAGTTGCAATTATTATTTATGGTTATATTCTAATTACTGTAACCGGATATACAGTAGATATGGTTATATCTGGAGCGCAGCAATCTGTACAAATGTTTATTTTCTCACAACATCATGATGCAATTGCAGATAGAATAACCTCTATAGGTAGAGGTGTAACAGTAATAAATTCTATGGGTTGGTTTACAAAACAAGAGGGAAAGGTACTTATGATAATGGTAAGGAAGGCCGAGACCAACTTTGTCTTTAAAGTTGTAAGAGAAATAGATAAAAAAGCGTTCATTAGCGTAAGCAATGTCACAGGTGTTTATGGCCAGGGCTTTAATGAAATTAAAAAATAGTTTTTTTATCAAAATACAAAATTTCGTAATAAATGAGCTGCTTTTTTAGTAAAAGCAGCTTTTTTTATGATAAAAAAGAGAAATTTTCTTTCAAATAAGATAAATGTCTCTTTTTAAGCTATTTATGTTTTTTTATTAAAAATATTATTTTAAATTTGGAGTTACTAATCTAATAATAATAAACAACATGGAACATTTACACCTAATTAGAGAAATTCTTATGGGCCTAGGTGCTCTAATAGCAGTTGCACTATTAATTTCTGTTTTATTCACTCTATTTTATTTAAAATTTAATGAGCAAATATCTGACGAAAATAGGCTGTTACTTCAATCACTTTCTGTAACGATCTCTTCTGTTTGTCTGTTATGTGCTATCAAGCAATTCGTCCCTTTTCTTACAGAACACCCACTCCCCATTAGTTTAAGGCACCTCACTGCAGGTAATATTTTACAACTTTATTTACCAATACATATATACACACTCCAGCGCTCTTGTGGCTATTTTTCTAAAATTAGAGATGTCATTTTTTTATCTGGCGGTGTGTTGTTATTAAATATAATTCTTGTTATTGTTTCATTTGTTATAGAAGTAGAGAGACTCATTTTTATACAATATTTTATACAAATATTATTAATCAGCTGTATTACATACCAATATTACACCCTTAACTCAGCTTTTAAAGATGCATTTAAAGCCAGCAATGGAAATTCATTTTATCTAAAAGGAGATATCTTCCTTTACGTTATATCCTCTACAATAACTATTATACTAGCTCTTGCTCTATTTGCAAACATTATATCTTACCGAATAGAGGCTATGAAAGTTATACTTGGTTTAATAAATATTGTGCTACTCATTAAAGTGCTTTACTACTCCTCTTCTGAAAAGTACACACCCTTAAAAAAAGAGTACTTACGCTCTCCCTCAACTTTAAGTTCTAACAATTTATTTGAAAATAAAAGTGACGATGATCTCAAAAATAGATTATTGCAGTACTTTCAAACCGAAAAACCATATTTAAACCCCAAACTTACCATAACAGAGGTTGCTCTATATTTATATTCAAATAAAACATATCTCTCTAGGCTTATTAATGACCACTACAATAATAACTTTAGCCAATTTGTAAATTTCTATAGAATAGATTATGCCAAAAATCTTTTTTTAAAAGATAACCATCTATCTATAACCCAGCTATGTGATCTATCTGGCTTTGGGTCTATGGCAACTTTTACTATGGCCTTTAGGTTGTATGTTGCTAACTCCCCAGCAGAATGGTGTAAAGAACAAAAGATAAAGGCAAAAAATGATATTCAAGAAGAAGATTAGTAATTATACTACCAAAATAGTCACATTTATATCGAGTAACATACTACAACTCAATAAAAAAAATGTGAGTTCTTGTATCTCTTGTGAACAATACTCATCATTTATTGAAAAGTGCGACAAATTGTTTTTAGAAAAAAAACTTTTTCTAAAAAGCAATCTAACCCTTAACCAGCTGGCTAAAGAGATAGGAACAAATAGAACCTACCTTTCTATCTCTATTAAGAGTATCAAAAACCAATCGTTTTCTGAGTACATAAACAGCAATCGCATTGAATACTCCAAAATGATTATCAAAGAGAAGCTCAGTAGATGTGAAGTAGGCATAGACAACTCCGGAATGACAACAGAAGATTATGCTATTGCCTCGGGTTTTTCATCGGGAAGAAATTTTGTAAGATGCTTCAAATTGAAAGAGGGTGTTACTCCAACACAATATAAAAATGCGATACTGTGGAAAGTGAGAAAATAAAAAAAGTGCCTCCCAATATGGGGGCACTTTTAATATAATTTATTAAAATATATTACTCCTCTTCGAGTCGTAGAGCTTGAACATAAGCCGCTTTTTTAACCTCTTCTCTTCTCTTCACAGATTTCTTTGCGAAAGCTTTTCTGCTACGCAATTCGCGGATTGTACCGGTTTTTTCAAATTTGCGCTTAAATTTTTTAAGCGCTCTTTCAATATTTTCGCCTTCTTTAATTGGTACTATAATCATATTCTACACACCTCCTCTTGTTAGGGGTGCAAAAGTAGGTATATTTTTTATAACTGCCAATAAATTGGCCTTTTTTTCTTAATTTTGTACTTTACTAAAAATAAAACTATTATGCATCTTACTGAATTTCAAAGACAAATTCTTGAGGGAATTCCTCAGCACCTCCCGGTAGAGGCAGTGTGGGATAAAGAGATTAATCATGCTCCTAAAAGAAAAGATATCTTAAATTTTGACGAGAAGAAACTTGCTCTAAAAAACGCACTAAGATATTTTCCACAACAATTTCATGAAGAGTTAGCGACTGAATTTGCCAAAGAGTTAAAAGAATACGGTAGAATTTATATGTATCGCTTTCGTCCTCAATATAAAATTTCGGCACGTTCTATATACGACTTTCCTCATCAATCTATACAAGCTGCGGCTATTATGCTCATGCTTAGCAATAATCTAGATTACGCAGTAGCCCAGCACCCCCACGAACTCATTACATATGGTGGCAATGGAGCTGTTTTTCAAAACTGGGCACAGTATCTTATCACAATGAAATACTTAGCTCAAATGACAGACCAACAAACATTGGTTCTAAGCTCTGGCCACCCAGCAGGCCTATTTCCCTCGCACAAAGATGCTCCTAGGGTAGTAGTTACCAACGGAATGGTTATTCCTAACTATAGCTCTCAAGATCATTGGGAAAAATTTAATGCTTTGGGAGTGTCGCAGTATGGACAAATGACTGCAGGGTCATTTATGTATATTGGGCCACAAGGTATAGTGCACGGCACCACTATTACAGTCTTAAATGCTGCTCGTATGAAAGGTGCTATTGGCAATAAGGGAACTGCTGGTAAAATATTTGTAAGTTCTGGACTAGGAGGCATGTCGGGCGCTCAACCTAAAGCTGCTGTAATTGCAGGAGTGGTTGGAGTAGTTGCCGAGGTTAATCCTAAAGCAGTTAAAACTCGTTATTCACAAGGTTGGGTAGACGAAGTATACACAGATTTAAATCTTTTAGTAGAGAGAGTAATAAAAGCTAAAGAGAACAAAGAGGCTGTCTCAATAGCATATCAGGGTAATATTGTAGATCTATGGGAAAAATTTATTGAGACAAATTTGAATATAGATTTGGGCAGCGATCAAACCTCTTTGCACAATCCTTGGGCAGGTGGTTACTACCCAGTTGGAATTAGCTTTGAAGAGTCTAATAGAATGATGGCACAAGAGCCCGAAAAATTCAAGCAAGCAGTTCAAGAGTCGCTACGTAGGCAAGCTAGAGCCATAAATACATTATCTGAAAGGGGAATGTACTTTTTCGACTACGGGAACGCGTTTTTATTAGAGGCATCAAGAGCTGGAGCTCAAATTATGAATCTAGACGGCACTTTCCGTTACCCATCATATGTACAAGATATTATGGGGCCACTCTTTTTCGATTACGGCTTTGGCCCATTTAGATGGGTGTGCACCTCTTCTAACCCGAAAGATTTACAACAGACAGATAGAATTGCAGCCGAAGTCCTAGAACAAATTATGGAAGAGTCTCCTCAAGAGATAAAAATGCAAATGGCAGACAATATTCATTGGATAAAAGAGGCCGAAAGTAATCGCTTGGTAGTAGGATCACAGGCTCGTATCCTCTATGCCGATGCTCAAGGTAGAGTAGAAATTGCTCTTGCTATGAACAAAGCTATAAAAGAGGGAATAATCTCGGCCCCTATTGTACTAGGTAGAGACCACCACGATGTATCAGGAACAGACTCTCCATTTAGAGAGACATCTAACATATATGATGGATCACAATTTACTGCCGATATGGCTATCCAAAATGTAATTGGAGATTCATTCAGAGGGGCAACATGGGTCTCTATACACAATGGAGGTGGTGTTGGCTGGGGCGAGGTAATTAATGGTGGCTTTGGAATGGTAATAGATGGCTCTAAAGAGGCCGAAGAACGTATCAAAAACATGCTTCATTGGGATGTTAATAACGGAATATCTCGTAGAGCTTGGGCTAGGAACGAAGGAGCAATATTTGCCATAAAGAGAGAGATGGAGCGAACTCCCAACCTTACAGTAACAGTTCCAGAAATAGCTAGTGATAAATTAATAGACTTGGCCGCCAATCATATTTTCAACAGAAAAACCCAGTGATGATGCATACATCTTAAGTTCGGTTACTATCTTTGGATCTAACCTCCTTTCACGGGAGAGGATCCATAGATATTTACCCGAAGGGTCTCCCACTAAAGCGTAATTATATTCTGGATCTACTCTAAGCACCCAATAATCGCCAGAAAAAGGCCAGAAAAAACTTACCCTTAGCTTTGAAGGCTCCTTAGCATTTGGAATCCAAGCTTTTCCTTTAGCCTGTTTGAGCCTACTCTTATCCTCTACCAAACGCCCTTCGTTTGTAACTATTACTTTTCCATCGGAAGTAAGTTCATAGTTGGCTGTAATATCTTCCAAGCCATCTTCGAATTTATTAGGTAACCTATATATCTCATACCATTTACCCATATACCTTTCAATATCAAACTCCTCTACAGGGTCTAGAGCAAGATATATTGTAGAGCAAGACCAAAGTAATAAGGCTGTAATGCCCGATATAACAAACTTCATTTTTGCATTATTTATTCCAATCATCTTTATATACAAATTTTATACCGTACAGCTCAAATGCTGTTTTAGTTCCAAATATAAATAAACTTAGCAAGTGTATCAATTGTTACATAAAAGAACTATTAAGCTCGCTATTTTTGTAAGATAAATCAAATATTAATCTTATTATCCTTTTAATTAGAATAAAATGGAAAGAACAGTAATAAAAATTGACGAAGAGTTGTGCAACGGATGTGGAATTTGTGTAGAAGGGTGTCACGAAGGTGCTATTCAACTTATAAATGGGAAAGCAGTAATGGTGAGCGACCTCTATTGTGATGGACTAGGCGCATGTATAGGCGACTGCCCTGTTGGGGCAATAGAGTTAATTGAAAAGGAGACTGAACCATATAGCGAAACGGCTGTAATGGAAAGAATTCATACAAAAGGAGAGTCGGTAATTTTAGCACATCTAAAACACCTTAGAGATCACGACCAACTAGAGTGGTTTAACGAAGGAATAGATTGGTGTGCAAAAAACGGGGTTGCTTTAGATCTCACAAAAATTGCAATTGGGAAACAGCAACAAATATGCGGCTGCCCGGGCTCGGCCGAAAGAGATTTTAAAGCAGAAAAAGCAGCACTCCAATTTGCACCAACAGCTAAACCAACCAGCCAATACTCTACGGCATTGGCCGCTCCTATAGCTCAAAGTGAATTCTTAGGCGCTTCTCACCTAGAGCAGTGGCCTGTTCAGCTACACTTGCTAAACCCTCAAGCAGGTTTTTTCAAAAATGCCGATGTCTTATTAGCTTCGGACTGTTCTGCCTTTAGCCACGGGGCTTTCCATTCCGAGTTTCTCAAAAACAAAGCCCTAGCAATTGCGTGCCCAAAACTAGACTCTAATACAGAGAGCTATGTAGAGAAGCTTGCTGCAATGATAGATCTCTCTAAAATAAATACCCTAACCGTTTTAATGATGGAAGTACCTTGTTGCGGCGGATTAATTAGGATGGCTACTCAAGCAAGAGAAAAGGCCCATAGAAATATTCCTATAAAAGCCATTATAATCTCTATTAAGGGAGAGATACTTAGTGAAGAGTGGGTTTAACTCTTCACTTATAAAACACTACTTTATTATTTTCTTAAGAGGTCCAGTTAAGGGGATTGAATCATCTTCAATCTCCTTTAATTTAACTATTCCAGTAGGAGTAAGAGAAAAGTACATTTGCCTTCTATCTTCTTCGCCTAAAACTCTCTCTATATAGCCCCTCTCTTCAATAGCTCTAATTAACTTAGAAGTATTAGAACAGGTAAGGTTAATCTGCTTTGCAATCTCTCCCGAAGAGAGCCTGCTTTCTTTTAATGAACATAAAACCATACCCTCGTTTAAGGAGATTTCATGCTCTTTTAGAAAGTCACTCTCGAATTCGCCCAATGCACGACAAACGTCTCTAATTGCACATAATTTTTTCATTATTTACTTTTCTTTAAAAGAACCTCATCTATAATTTTTTTTAGTTCTGCTTTTGGAGCTGCTCCTTGAATTACTTGAGGAGTATCGCCTATGGGGGCAAAAAGAAGAGTTGGCAAAGAACGGATTCCAAAGGTAGATGCTATCTCTTTTTCTTGCTCTGTATTAACTTTGTAAATATAAATTTGACCCTCATACTCTTTCGCAAGCTCTTCCAATACTGGCGCTAATTTACGGCAATAGACACACCACTCTGCCCAAAAGTCTACAATAGCAGGTTTGTCGCCAATATAAAGCCACTCATCTGGATTGCTTCTATAATCTACAACTTTTTTAAGAAACTCTTCTTTAGTGAGAGAAATTGTATAAGTTTTATCTACCTTTTTAGATTCAATGGCACTGTCTCTCGTATTAGTATCGTTGGTATCTTCTGCTTTAGAGGAGCTAGCCCCGCATGCAGTAATTGCCGAGGCTACCAGTAATAGAGGCAATATAATTTTAATTCTTTTCATTCTATCTAGTATCTATTAGTTTAATTAAGTACAAAAATAGATATAATTTCATTTAAAACAAATTTCCCATGGAAAATATTTTGTTATCTGAAAAATTTTATTTTCCTTTGTAAATAATTCCCAATGTTATTATTTGCCGTAGACAACTAACAAAATTTATTTATGAAATATTTAATTATCGGTGGCGTTGCAGGAGGAGCATCTGTTGCCGCAAGACTTAGAAGAAATGACGAAACCGCTCAAATTATTCTCTTTGAAAGAGGAGAATATGTCTCCTATGCAAACTGTGGATTACCCTACTATATTGGAGGTGTAATTAAAGAGCGCGACTCTCTTTTTGTTCAAACTGTAGAGGGGTTCAAGAATCGTTTTAACATAGACATTCGCCCTAAATCTGAAGTAGAGAGAATTGACCCCGAGACAAAAACAGCCCATATCTATAACATTGAAAAAGGGAGTAGTTATACCGAGACATACGACAAATTAATTCTTTCACCAGGAGCAGAACCTCTTAAACCAAAAATCGAAGGAATTGAGCATCCCAATATTTTCACTCTACGTAATGTTCCCGATACCGATAAAATCAAAAGGTTTGTAACCGTAAAAAAAGTAGAAAAGGCAATAGTTGTTGGAGGTGGTTTTATTGGGCTAGAGATGGTAGAGAACTTACACCATCTTGGAATTAAGATAGATCTTGTAGAGATGGCAAACCAAGTTATGTCCCATTTAGATTACTCTACAGCAACTATCGTACAATCTGAACTCAGAACCAAAGGTGTAAAGCTGCATTTAAGTGATGCAGTAGAAAAATTTGCTCCATATGAAAACGGTGTTGAGGTATTCCTTAAGAGCGGAAGCTCTCTTAAAGCCGATATGGTTATTTGGAGTATAGGTGTACGTCCCGAAACAAAATTGGCTCGCGAAGCTGGTTTAGAAATTGGAAAAACCGGAGGAATAAAAACCAATGAGTATATGCAAACCTCCAATCCAGATATATATGCTTTAGGAGATGCTGCCGAGGTAACACACGGAGTATTGGGTGGGCCTGCTCTAATTGCTCTTGCCGGGCCTGCAAACAAGCAGGGAAGAGTTGTTGCCGATAACATAGTTTATGGGAATAAATATAAATATGAAGGGAGTATAGGTACAGGCATAGCCAAGATATTTGACTTAACTGTTGCATCTACTGGAGCTAGTGGCAAATGGCTTCAAAGAGACGGTATAGATTACATTGCCTCCTTTACTCATTCATCTTCACATGCAGGATACTACCCCAATGCACTCCCAATCTCTATAAAAATATTATTCTCACCTAAAGATGGTAGATTATTTGGAGCTCAAGTTGTTGGATTCGATGGCGTAGACAAAAGGATAGAGATGCTTGCCATGGTTGTGAAAAATAGAGGAACTATTTACGACCTTATGGAAATTGAGCATGCCTATGCACCTCCTTTCTCTTCGGCTAAAGATCCTGTAAACATGGCTGGCTTTGTAGCCGATAATATATTAAAGAATAGAGTAAAGATAGTTCATTGGAGAGATGCCGCTAGTACTAATCCCGAAAAAGATATTCTTCTTAATGTAAGCACCAAAGATGAACATGAATTAGGCTCAATCCCTGGATCAATAAATATTCCTGTAGATTCTCTTAGAGATAGACTTTCTGAGCTACCTAAAGACAAACGCATAATAGTTTATTGCGCAGCCGGTCTTAGAGGCTATATAGCATACCGAATCTTGGTTCAAAATGGCTTTGAAAATGTATTCAACCTATCTGGAGGTTACAAAACATATTCAATTGCTAATGAAATTGGTACAGTTGGAGAATTCTTCGCTGGACAAATAGGATCAGACGATTTCTTAGTAGAGGTAGACAAAGAGACAATTCTATCTGTAGATGCAACTGGTTTACAATGCCCTGGCCCAATCATGCAACTAAAAAGCAGTTATGACAAGATTGGAGTGGGAGAACGCCTAGAGATAAGAGCTACAGACCAAGCATTTGGAAAAGACGTTGCCTCTTGGTGTAATATCATGGGTGCTAAACTTATTTCTGTAGAAAACAGAAAGGGCATAATTACAGCAAAACTAGAGAAAAGCAAGCAATCTCACTCTTTACAGTTTAATGCTAGCAGCGGTATAATTGCAGGAGACAACAAAACCATTGTTGTATTTAGTGACGATATGGATAAGGCTCTTGCCTCATTTATAATTGCAAACGGCGCTTCTTCTATGGGTAAAAAAGTGACTATGTTCTTCACATTCTGGGGGCTAAATGTAATCAAAAGAGGCGAACCAGTTAAAGTGAAAAAAGATTTCCTTGGAACAATGTTTGGAATGATGTTACCTAAAAATGCAAGTGCTCTTAAGCTCTCCAAAATGAACATGTTAGGTATGGGCAGTGTAATGATGAAATTGATAATGAAGAGAAAAAACATAGACACTTTAGAATCGCTAATAGCACAAGCACAAGCAAACGGAGTTGAATTTATTGCATGTACCATGAGTATGGATGTGATGGGCATTAAAGAAGAAGAGCTTATGGATGGCGTAAACTTTGCTGGGGTTGCAACCTATCTTGAAAGAAGTGAACAAGCCAATATGTCTCTGTTTATTTAAAAGTAAATATCAACATTTTAATTAAACCATCTATTTCCTAAAAAGGGAGCAACCACTCAAGGCACTATAGCACTTGTTTGGTTGCTTTTTCAATTAAGTGTAGAAAAAGGCTATATTTGCGCATCAATAAAAGATAACAATGAAGTACATTTCTAAGTTTTTATTATGGATTCTAGGCTGGAAAGTTATGGAACCACCCGTTCCAGAACCTAAGTGCATTATTCTTGGAGTTCCACACACCTCTAGCTGGGATTTTATTATCTCCTATTTATACTACCGTTCAATGGGAAGAACTGCAAGCGTAATGGTTAAGGCAAGCCTCTTTAAAGGTCCTCTTAAACCAATAATTTCAGCTATGGGAGGAATACCTGTAGATAGAAAAAAAGGGGCTTCTATTACACTTCAAGTAATAGAGGAGTTCAAGCAAAGAGAGGTGCTCCACTTGGCTATAGCACCCGAAGGAACTAGGCAACCAACCGAAAGGTGGAAGGCAGGGTTCCATACTATAGCTACAGCAGCAAATGTTCCTGTCTATCTTGGCTACTTTGATTGGAATAAAAAAGAGGTTGGACGAGGCCACAAATTTGAACTATCTGACGATGCCCAAGCCGATCTTAAAAAAATTAGAGCTTTCTATAAAGCTAAAGGTATAGTAGGTAAGCATCCACAGAACTTTACTACAGGTAAAGATTTGGAATGATTATTGCTATACTTACACTTTTGATATTTGTAATTCAACATGGAAACACCAGTATTTAAGACTTTAACAGATCTATTTAACTATAGTACAATTAAGTACAAAAACAATATAGCTTTCTCCTATATCGCTAAAGATTCTTACACTTATGGAGAACTAGGAGCTAAGACTAACTCTATATCTCAAATTCTTACCAACAATGGAGTAAACCCGGGAGATAAAATTGCACTCCTAAGCCAAAACATGCCTAATTGGCCAGTTGCTTTTTTCGCAATCACTGCCTTTGGAAGAGTAGTTGTACCAATTCTACCAGATTTCTCTGAGTTTGAAGTGCGTAATGTAATTGAACACTCTGAGTCTAAAGTGCTTTTTGTATCACAAAGGCTACTTTACAAGGTTCCCAAAGATCTTCTTGAGAGTATGACCCTTGTTATAGAGACAGATACTATGCAAGTTATTCACTCTAAAGAAGATATAATACAAGGAAAAGTAGAGTTTGCTAAAGAAGAAGATCTGGCATCAATCATATATACATCTGGCACAACTGGCAGCTCTAAAGGAGTAATGCTCACCCACAAAAACCTTTGTACTCATCTTTATTCATCTATGTTACTAAGGCCTAGCTTTGAATGGGATATATGGCTTTCACTACTACCTCTTTCACACACTCTTGAAAGTAGTTTATCTATGTTACTTCCATTCTCAAGCGGCTCTTCTGTTTACTATATTGAAAAAGCGCCAACTCCCTCAATTCTTATGAAAGCTCTAAAAGAGGTAAGACCTACCACTATCTTGAGTGTGCCAATGATAATTGAAAAAATCTTTAAAACCAGTGTTAAACCTAAGTTCACATCAAGTAAACTTATAAAAGCAATCTACAGTACAACACCTGGAAGAAAATTTCTACATAAGGTTGCTGGAAAAAAGTTAATGGAAACATTTGGTGGGAGAATTAGGTTCTTTGGAATAGGTGGTGCTAAACTAGATAGCGAAGTAGAGAGATTTCTATTTGAGGCTAAATTCCCATATGCAATTGGATATGGCCTAACAGAGAGTTCTCCCCTACTTGCAGGTGCCACCCCAAGGTTTGTTAAATGGCAATCTACCGGCCCGGCAGTACATGGAGTAACTTTACGTATAGACAATCCTAACCCCGAAACTGGAGAAGGAGAGATTGTTGCAAAAGGACCAAATATAATGTCTGGTTACTATAAAAATCCAGAAGCTACCCAGCAAGCATTCACTCATGATGGCTGGTTCAGAACAAAAGATTTAGGAATTATAGATGAACAAGGAAGGCTCTATATTAGAGGTAGATTATCAAATATGATTCTTGGTCCTAGTGGAGAGAACATCTATCCAGAAGAGATTGAGTCTGTAATTAATGGACACTCAATGGTTGCAGAATCTGTAGTAACCCAAAGCAAAGGAAAATTAATAGCAAAAGTTCACTTTAATCCAGATAAACTCAAAGCTCTTAAAGAGGCAAAAGAAGAGGCACTAGCTGCGTATTATCAAACAAAAGAGAATCTAGTAAAGAGTTACGAAGAGAAGGTAGAGGAGTTCTCTAAAGCAAAAGAAGAGATAAAAGTAAGCTTTGAAGAGAAGAAAGAAGAGCTTAAATCTTCTTTTGAAGATAAAAAAGAGGAACTCATAAATACATATGACCAGAAAAAAGACGAGATTATAGCTGCATTCAACGAGAAGCTAGAGCAGATCAAGAAAGATGTTTCGGAATATGTAAATGAAAGGGTAAACAAGTTCTCAAAAATAACGGTAGTGGTAGACCATCCCGAGCAATTTGAAAAGACAGCCACCCAAAAAATCAAACGATATAAATATACCGAAAAGGAGTAGGGTTTTCTTTTTTGTAGTTCGGGTTATATTACACTAAGTTTGCTTTTATAATTTATTATTATTACATTTGAATAGACAGTTAATAAACTGTAAATTACATATTTAATTAAAATTTTAAATTCTGAAAACGAAACTAGTTAAGCCAAAATTTTCTATAAAATTAGTATTAATATCTCTGTTATTCTTGTTCTCATTCTCTACAGCAAAAGCCTTAGGTTTATTTAAGTACGGAGTTGAACAAGATGCGTGTATGGGCTGTGGGCTATGCGTTGAAATTACTGGGTATTTATTTGAGCTTGATGATAATGATGGCTTGGCAAGGCCTACAAAAACTTACCTTTATCCTTTTGAAACAATATTGGTAGAGGAAGCTCAGGCGGAGTGTCCTTCCATGGCTATCTGGACAAACTTTTAACTGAATTTTCATGAAAAGAATCCTACTTATGAGCATTATTCTGGTGGGATGTTCATTTAGGGTAGTAGCTCAAGAAAACCCTACTATTTTTGGAACTGTTATAGACAATGTCTCTCAAAAGCCTCTACCATATGCCTCTGTATGGCTTTATGCACAAGGAGGGGAGCTCATCTCGGCTATTCCCTCAGATGCCAATGGCTATTTTTCTGTACGCTGCCCAAAGAAGGGTCATTACAAAGTTGTGGCTAGCTTCATGCTCTATAGATCGGACACTATTAGTGTTTACTTTGCTGGAGAGCCACTAAATGTTGGTACTATACTATTATCCGAAGCCCTTGAACTGGGGCCGGCAGTAGTTACCGCAAATAGGGAGCTAGTCACACATGAACCAGACCGGCTTATCTATGATGTAAGTAGAGACCCCGAGGCAAAACGCTTAAAGATGATGGAGATAATGGAAAAAATCCCATCAATGACCGTAAAGATATCAGATGGGAAGCTCTCATTCTTGAACATGGATATTCAAACCATACTAATAAACGGAGAACGGAATGAGATGATCAACTCCAGAATGCAGTTTCCCATGAGCATGATACGAGGTGATGTAATGAGCAGGATTGAGGTTATTCCGCCTGGTTCTCCAGAATACAATAATACTAAGCCAATTATCAACATAATTACTGCCAGGTCTTTGCCAAATGGATTCGCCGTACAATTGACAGCAATGGGAGACACCAAGTGGGCCTTGAACGGCGATGTCAATTTTGTCACGAAACTCAGAAACAATATGATTGTAAGCCTTGGATACAGACCCAATTACAACAGCAGCCCAAAACTGCACAACTATTCTTTACGAGAATCACTATCTAATGACCAGGTTACCCAAACTGTAAACGAATCTAAACTACAGTGGGGAGATGGTAGCAGACACCTTTTGTCATTAAGGAGCAGCTTCAAACTGTTCAACAACCCCCTGAGGTTTGGAATCAAGACAAATATCTCGCAAAACAATGGTTACTCTTCAATCGAAACATTGATAACCGACGCACAGGGCAACATGGTAGAAGAGCAAAAGACAACCATCCTTAACACTTATAAAACTATACCACGCCTTAGTGGTGATATCGCTTATATACACTCTCTACCCCTAAATATGATTGCAGATTATTCATACACATACAACCATAATCTTACCGAGAGTTTTTACAACTCGAATACTGGCTATCTCCCCTTGAAAAGCCCCTTAAACCATAGATCAAATGCAATTACCGGCTCCACTGAACATGTCGCTCTGGTTTTATTCAGAAAAAAGCCTGGGCGACTATTGCATCGCATCAATGGCAGTATCCGTTTTACTAATCGTGATTATACTAATATCTCTGAATATGAGGTATTTGATCCTTTGTCGGGGGAGTATCTACCTCTGCAGGAGAGATCCTACGGGCTTGAGTATAATCAAAAAATTCTTAGCATCGGTTCGGCATATAATTACAATGGAGAGGAATTCAGGTTCAGTGCAGGTCTCTCTGTTAACAACGAGGTTAATAAAGGAATTTTCCAGAGCACTGGTAATACACCACTCTCCTACAATAGATGGAACCTTAGTCCAAGCTTGGGAATCTCCTATACCTTAACCAGGCTAGTGAGGGTCAATCTGGGATATGAACTAAGAACGATAAGACCCGATATAGACAAACTCAACCCTTATACAGACAACAGCGATCCTATGAATATAATAAAAGGCAACCCGCTGCTAGATCCCGAGAGATCACACAACATTAGAATTGGCGCCACCTACGGAAGGCAGCCAAAAACCAAGGGGATCGTCAAGGTGGAATTTCTATACTCTTCCATCAATAATGCCATCGAACAGGTTATGAGCACCAACAGTAGCGGAGTGAGCACAACCACATACTATAACCTTGGCAAAAGGAGCAATGCATCTTTGAATATACTGCATATGCAGCCCTCAATCTTGAGATGGCTAGATTTTTGGCAAATGGGACAGTACAACCATTTTACCTTTGACAGCTCCAACCCGCACGTAGGTTACAGAAAAACTCACACTTTCTCTTATGACTCTGGAATAAGGGTCACCTTACTAACAGTAACCGAGTTTACACTTAATTACATAGTCAGTTCAAACGTGGGGAGCGCTCAGAGTATCAAAACTAACATTTACCATAATTTAAATCTGAGCCTCTCGCAGGTGTTAGTCAAGGGCAAACTCT
>CAZHHY010000001.1:0-16507 GCA_964532375.1 uncultured Muribaculaceae bacterium | reverse complement strand
ACCGCCGCTATCTAACTAGGGTAATTGGAAATAATAATTTCCGTCAAACCATGCAGAACGAACAACGAGGGTACATAGTAGGTTTTTCTATCCTCTGGAATTTCGGCCGTTTTAAAGAGCGGATAGATGGAGAAACTATTATAAGTGACGATAGAGCAAGAGCAACTATAGAAAATAAGTTACCTTAAAAATTGATATCTATTCTTCCCACATAAACTCCAAGAGCACCGGTTTGATTAACTATAACATCCTTGCCGGTGCTATTTTTTACTATAGTTGGTTTTTCCAAAAAAGTATGAGAGTGACCTCCTATTATAATATCTACGTTTTTGGTATAACGTGCAAGTTCAAGATCGCCAGGGCGCTTTTTACCACTCCCTTGGTAACCAATATGGCTCAAAACAATAACTAAATCACACCCCTCTTTCACTTTTAGCTGCCTAGCCAACTTATTGACAACCCCTATTGGGTTTTTATATTTGAGCCCTTGAATTGACTTTTTAGACACAAACCCATTTAAATCTAAAAGAGCTCCTATTATCCCTATTTTTTTACCGCCTTTATAAATTATTGTATAAGGTTCTACAGTCTCTTTTAAAGGTGTTTTAGAAAAATCAAAATTGGCGCAAATAATTTTAAACTCGGCCTCTTTCAAACGGGTAGCTAAGGCTTCTTGCCCATCGTCAAACTCATGATTACCCAAACAGGCAACATCATAGCCCATTGCATTATAAAGCATTACTTCCATCTTACCTTTGAATAATGTGTAATATGGGGTGCCCTGGTTAAAATCTCCAGCATCTAATAACAATACATTAGGATGCTCTTTTCTAATACTCTCTATGTAATTTGCTCTTCTTTGAAACCCTCCAAAGCCAGCATTGCGGCCACTACTTAGTGGCTCTATATTACTATGAACATCATTGGTATGCAAAATAACCAAATCTTGCCCCATTAAGAAAGAGGCAAAAACAAGCATTGCTAACACCATTGAAGCTTTTTTATATTTAATCATTTTCATAACTATTGCTCTTGGTTAATCTTCAATCTTTACTCTATTTGTTATAGAAGATGTTAATTTTATATTTTTAGAACTCTTTGCTTCAATTATATCTAAAATTGCATCTCTTAACAAGACTCCTGTTTGCTCTACTTTTGTAGCACTTTTAAGAGCACTAACATTGTCTCCACCATCTAACAGAAAGTCTATTGTTGCTATCCTATAAGTCTTGAGTGGGTCAATTTGCTCGCCCTCTAGTAATACATCTTTAAGCATTCCCCCTTTAATTTCTAGTTGGATATTATAAGAAAATGCCTCTACTCTGTTCCGTGCAAAAGATTCAAAGAGTTCTCTTACTTTAGTGCCTGGCAATTCAATAATTACTAAATAATTCTCGAACGGAAAAATAGAGAATACGTCATATCTTCTAACATTTCCTTTAGGCAAAGAGGCTCTAAGACCTCCAAAGTTTGTTAATGAAAAGTCTACCTTTGTTTCGCTAATCTTTCTTGCATATTCAAGCATTGCATCTGTTGCAAAGTTAGACAACAAAGATTCGGGCCTACCAGATCTCATTTCGTAATCTGTAACTCCAATTACTTACTGCATTAATCGGTCCATTTCTGGCTTAAAGAAATCTATAATTCCAGCAGCAACTGGCTCATTGTTTGTATCCCAGGTAGAATCCATAAGAACTCTAGAGGCTTCAAAAGTTAACTTGCCTTGCTGCGCATGTGCCATTAGAGGCATCAGAATAAATATAAGATATATAAGTATAGATCTATTTTTCATATTAGAACATATTAGAACATATTAATATTAAAATTAATATTTAATCCATTTAAAAATGTCTTTAAATGTAGCTTTCTTGCCATACATAAGTATTCCCACTCTATAAATTTTTGCCGAGGCATAAGTCATAAATAAGAAAGTGACAACTAGCAAACCAATAGAAAGTGCAAGTTCCCAAAGAGGTACTCCAAATGGCACTCTTGCCATCATAACCATTGGCGAGGTAAAAGGAATCATAGAGCCCCAAAATGAAAGGGAACTATTTGGATATTGGAATGTGTGAATCATTATAAACAGCCCTAAAATAAGCGGTAACGTAACCGGGAATATTAGTTGCTGGGTATCGGCTTCATTATCTACTGCGCTACCTACGGCTGCAAACATAGCGGCATATAAAAGATAGCCTAGCATGAAATAGAGAATAAACGCAATCACAATGCTAGTAATTGGTACATCTGCAAGAGCATTCATAAAATCTCCCATAAAACCATCGTTATTTTGTGCAGAGGCCATAACTTGTGCAACATCGCCTCCCGCTTGGCTTGCTGCCATTTGAGTCATCTCTTGGCTGCCACTTATTTTATCAACTCCAACAACTGCCTGTACCCCTGCAGTTATTCCTACAGTAAGAATTATCCATATAAAAAATTGTAACAGGGCAACCGAACCAACTCCTAAAATTTTACCAAGCATGAGTTCAAAAGGTTTTACAGACGAGATTATTACCTCTACTATTCTTGTAGTTTTCTCTTCTATAACCCCTCTCATTACCATAGAGCCAAACATAAATATAAACATATATATCATAAAACTAGATATATATGCAATTCCCATATTTACCTCTGCCATAGCTACTTTCTCTACTCCTCCTTCGCTAATAGTGACAGTTTTAACGGTTATATCTGTCCTAATATCTTTAATAATATTGTCTAAATTTTCAATATTATACCTATCTAGTTTAGCTTTCTCTACTGCTTTTTGGACAGACCTCTCTATATGTTTTTTAGCATCTAAATTAAGCTGTTTAACAGACATAGCAGTAACCGATAGGTTAAGGGCACTATCTGGCTTAGATATCTCTACCAATGCATAAAGGTCTTCTGGGAAATTCTGCTTTATAGACTCTACATTTGCATTGTTATCGAAAGTAAAACTGAACTCTTCTGAATCTGTGAAAAAAGGAGCACAAATTTGAGATCTATCTACAACTAATACTTTATTACCCCTTTCTCCCGAAGAGAGAGTCATAATTAACGAAGGCATAACAATAAGTGCTGCAAAGAGTAGAGGGGTCAAAATTGTCATTATAATAAATGACTTCTTTTTCACACGAATTAAAAACTCGCGGGAAATAATCAAAAATATCTTGCTGTTTTTCATTTTAGTCTTCTTAGCTTACTAGATTAATAAATATATCGTTCATCCGCGGAATTAATTCTCTATAAGAAGTAATATCAATGTTAGTAACTAACTCTCTTAACACCTCAGAAGAGGAAGATTCTTTTTTCACTTCAAGAACAGCTCTATACCCTTTTTTGATAGAATCATTACTAACTATAGTAGCCATGCTCAATCTTTCAAATTGATATGGATCTGTAGCTCTATAGATAACCTCTATCTCATTTTTACCATGATTACGTCTAATCTCTTCAAGACCTCCGGTAACTATGAGTTTTGCCTTATTTATCAACGCTATATTATCACATAACTCCTCTACAGATTCCATATTGTGAGTAGAGAGAATAATGGACGTACCTGCATCTCTCATATCTAAAATCTCTTTTCTTATCAACTGAACATTAATAGGATCAAAGCCACTAAAAGGTTCGTCAAGAATAAGCAAAGAAGGCTTGTGCAATACAGTTGTAATAAACTGTACCTTTTGTGCCATACCTTTAGATAGCTCTTCTACCTTTTTATTCCACCAAGCTTGAATGCCAAATTTTATAAACCACTGCTTTAGCTCTCTGGTAGCATCTGCAGAGCTTAGCCCTTTGAGCCTAGCTAAATAGAGGGCCTGGTCTCCCACTTTCATTTTCTTATATAACCCCCTCTCTTCTGGGAGGTAACCAATATAGGCAATGTCGTTTTGTTTAATGGGGTTACCGTTAAAAAGCACTTCGCCCGAATCTGGCACGGTAATTTGATTCATTATTCGTATTAATGTAGTCTTACCAGCTCCGTTTGGTCCTAACAAACCATAAATTGCCCCTTTTGGTACCGATAAAGAGACGCTGTCTAAGGCTGTAAAATCATTGAACTTTTTGACTACATTCTTGCAGGTTATGATATCCATTTTTCTGTAGAGTTTAAAATTGTAACAAATATACAATTAATCAACTATTTTAGTTCAACTACTTTAAATAATTGATGGGTAATTTAATTATCATATAAATGAGAGTATGTAAAAGCGTTATTATTACTTCAGTTGAAATAATATTTTAGTATTTTCATCAACTCTGGGGCAATTACTTTATTAAGTACCAACATTGAAAGCGTGATACTCTCTTTACCTGTCACTTCTCTAAACCTTACTATAGAACGGGCTGTATAAGATCCAATATAAGGATTGTTGCTTAGGTCATTTATAGTGACTTTGCTTAACTCCTTTTTGGCTATTTTAAGAGTATCTGCAAACACCATATGTGCAAACATAAAAAATCTAGTAGAGTCTATTCCCTTAATTTCTAAAAGCTGACTAGCCGATATTAAACCACCTACATTTTCTCTAAATGCAATTATTTTCCCTGCATAATAGGGCCCTATCCCGGGGAGTTTAAGTAGAGATGTGGAATCGGCTTGGTTTAGCTCAATTAGAAATTCTTCTTTGTTAGCTTCATGGTTTTTATTACCCTCACTTAGAGGCTCAATTGCACTTGCCGTATAGTCATATCTCTTAATATTTTTAGAGTTATCTATAACTATTGAATCTTTTACTTTATCGTAGAAACCATCTGGTAAAACATATATTTTTTTAAGGTCTTCTTTGCTTTTAAAGAGCCCTCCTTTCTCTCTATATCTTAGAATAACCCCAGCCTGCTTGTGTGTTAATCCCAACTCTACAAGCTTCTCGATTGAAATAGTGTTAGGATCGAATTTGAACTTGGCTGTTTCCAATTTGCCAACACTGCTCTTTTTTTTCTGCTCATTTATACTACCCGATTTCCTAAATAAAGAATCTCTTTCTAAGTATAAATTGTTTTGCCCTGCATAAGCAAGAGAATCTCGGCATAAAGTCTCTTGCTCTTGTATTGCTTTGGGTTGAATAATAAATATAATTGTTTGAATAAATAGAATTAAAATCACTAGAGATACAGCACCCGAGGCCTCCCTTATAGACAATTTCGCTTTCACTCCCATCTCTCTCCTCCTCAAATATTTAAAATTATTTTTTAATATGACTTAGGTTTTACCCTTTCCTTTTATAACTATCACAATTTCGCCTTTTGGCTCTTTAAGAGTATACCAGTTAAATAGTTCTTCTAAGGTGCCTCTTCTATTTTCTTCGTAGAATTTGGTTAGCTCCCTAGAAACAGAGGCTTCCCTATCTGCACCAAAAAACTCCATAAATTGTTTTAAACTCTTAACAAGCCTGTATGGCGATTCATAAAAAATCATAGTACGGCTCTCTTCACTAAGCTCTCTCAACTTTGTTTGACGCCCTTTTTTTAATGGCAAGAAGCCTTCAAAACAAAATCTATCACACGGGAATCCCGAGTTGACTAGAGCAGGAACAAATGCTGTAGCGCCTGGAAGAGTTTCTACCTCAATCTCCTTATCACGACACGCTCTAACCAACAAGAAGCCAGGGTCTGAAATACCCGGTGTGCCAGCATCACTAATTAAAGCAATGTTCATACCAGCCAAAATTTTATCTGTAACTTTCTCTACACTTCGATGCTCGTTATATTTATGATGAGATTCCATATGCACCTTAATATCATAATGTTTAAGTAAAAAAGCGCTTGTGCGAGTATCTTCGGCCAAGATAAGATCTACCTCATTAAGGACTTTAATAGCCCTTAAAGTGATATCCTCTAAATTGCCTATTGGAGTAGGCACAATAAAAAGCTTAGCCATTATATCTTCTTCTTAAGGTCATATAAAAGCGGTAGGCAGCATCAGACTCTTCGTTCCAATCTTGAAAGGCATCTCTAGTATATTCCAACGCCTGAGAAAAAGAGTTGAAATCGTTAAGTTTGTCAATACTTATACGGTACTGATCTTCATCTCCGTTGAATAGTTCTCTAATGAAAAACAGCTTGTCATTCAAAGTTACTGCCATTCGTAAATCATCTACTGGCATCCCTGGCATATCTTTCATCCACTCTGGATCTGAACTATAAGGAACTGCAATATCCATTAAAGATCTTTTATCTAGTAAAAAATCTAGTTCATCTGGGTCGCTATCTAATTCGTTTTGGTGAATCTCTAATTGCTCTGGTTCGAGCTCTGTTTCTGGCTCTGGCTCGAGTTCGGGCTCGTTCTCGGTTTGTTGAGGTTCAATCTCAATGAGTAGCATCTCTTCTTCTATTTGTTCAACTTCACCCTCTTTCTCAACTTCAAATTTCTGTTCAATTTTATCTTCTTGCTCAATTGCATGCTCCTGTTCAGATTCATGTTCCTCTTCAGATTCATGGTTATCTAGAGAGTCGCTCTTAGGTAAAAAAGTATTAGAGATGTTTGAACGCATTTCAGACATCTCTTTTTTTAGTTGAACTATTGTATAGGCAAGGCGCTTGAACTCATTATCGCTAGAATCAAACTGGCTATTGGCATCTTCCTTTAAAAGATATCTGGCCATATTGTTTCGTTCTTGTTCAATTCTTAAGGTGTTTAATTTAAGTGAAATAAGCGAAGCACTCATTAATATTTCTTCCCACTTTAAATGAGAAATCATCTCGCTCTGGCTTAAAGAATCAACATCTTTTAAAAGACCATCGATAATGATTTTAATTTCTGAAATTTTATTGTCGTTTAGCATCTCAACTTTTTTATCTTTGCAACATATACAAAAGTAAGTAAAATGTTTCTTGAAAGTGCAAAAAAAGCAGGTTGGATAGAGGTCATCTGTGGCTCTATGTTCTCTGGTAAAACAGAAGAGCTCATTAGAAGACTAAAAAGAGTTCAATTTGCAAATCAAAAGGTAGAAATATTTAAGCCTATGATAGACATTCGCTATTCGCAGGACCATGTTATTTCTCACGACTCAAACACTATTAGATCTACTCCTGTCGAATTATCTACCAGCATTCTCCTATATGCTACAGATGTAGAAGTTGTTGGTATAGACGAAGCTCAATTTTTTGATGCTGGAATATTAGATGTATGTCAAAATCTGGCTTCAAACGGTATTAGAGTTATTGTAGCAGGTCTTGATATGGACTACCTAGGGCACCCCTTTGGTCAAATGCCAAATTTAATGGCAGTTGCCGAATATGTAACTAAGGTGCATGCAATATGCGTAAGATGTGGCAATTTAGCACATCATTCACACAGGTTAACAAAGAGCGACAAACTAGTTATGCTCGGAGAAAAAGAGAGCTACGAACCAATTTGCCGCCATTGTTTTAATGCACTTTCTCAAAAAGAAAAGTAATAACTTTAAGAAGTAGAGATTACTCTTGTACTCGAGTAGCTGTAACTACCCCTCTATGCACTAGCCCCTCTGCTGGGCTCTCTGCTGTATATTTGAAATTCAGCGTTTGGTTTGCATTAATACTCATTTGGCCACTAATGTCCATAATAGACATATAGCTTAAAGAGCCTGTTACTACTGCAGTAGTATCTAAAAAAGTAGCTATACCTCCCATTTTAATAATATTACCCTCATTAATTGTAATTATTGAAGTAAAGGTAGAGTCTGCTAAATATTCAATCTCTATAGGAGCACTAAACTCTTGAATGACTGTATTGCCAACACTATCAATCATAGTAAGCTCTATATTGTTGGTTCCGCTCCACGTTCCTGTAAGTTGCTCAGATAGGGTTTGTTTTGGTGTACACGATGTCACTGCTACAATTATAGCAACAACAGAGATTAATTGTCTTAATTTCATTTTAATACCTTTTTTAGAATGATTATTTTATAGGTAAACAAATGTATGAAGTTTTTCAGTATAAAACATTTTTCAGGCTTCATATCTTCTCTTTTAAGAAACAATTTCTAACTTTGGTTTCAAATCCTAACTAAACATGAAACACACCGAGCTTAGAATAAGCAAACAAAAACTTCACTACAACTTCAATTACTTCAAATCAAAACTCTTACCTTCTACTAAACTACTCATCATGGTTAAAGCCAATGGGTATGGGCTAGGCGATGTAGAAATTGCTAAATTAGTAACCGAGTTTGGAGCAGACTACATAGGTGTAGCCTATATTTCAGAAGGAATTAAATTGAGAAAGGCAGGCATAGATTCTCCAATCATTATTTTTACTCCTGGGGTAGATTCTTTTAATTTACTTATAGAATACAACCTTGAGCCTAGCATTATTAACATTGAATCCTTTGAATCCATGGTATCTGCCGTTAAAGATGCCAATATAGAAGAGTACCCTGTACATCTCAAGTTAGATACTGGAATGCAGCGGGTAGGATTTGATAGTTCTGCTTTAAAGCAACTCAAAAAACGGCTATCAAAGAGTCACAATCTTAAAGTGTTGTCTCTCTTCTCTCACCTTGCAGCGGCAGATGAGCCTAAACACGATAGTTTTACTAGAGAACAAATTGAGCTATTCTGTAAAATGTCATATGAAATAACCACGCTACTTGGGTACACTCCAATGAGACATATCTTGAATTCCGCTGGAATTGAAAGATTTACCTATGCTCAAATGGACATGGTAAGGCTTGGAATAGGCCTGTACGGCACAAGCTGTTTAGATGGAGATAATCTTAAAATAGTTGCTTCCTATGTTACTCCTATAATCCATATAAAGGAGGTAAAGGGAGGAACTGTTGGATATGGCAGACATGGAAAAGTAGATGAAAATGGTAAAAGAATAGCCACTGTACCATTAGGTTATGCCGATGGAGTAAACCGCCATCTAGGTAGAGGGAATATCAAATTTTATGTAAATGGCAAAGCAGTACCAACAATTGGAAACATTTGCATGGATACACTTATGCTAGATGTTACTGATATAGATGTAAAAATTGGCGATGAAGTAACAATATTTGGAGAAAACCCCCATCCATCTATTCTTGCAAAACAATTGGATACTATAACCTACGAAGTATTTACCTCTGTCTCTACAAGAGTAGAAAAAATTGTTGTTGAATAATTTTAATGAAGAATCTTATATACCAATTCAAATAAGATATCTCCATCATCTGACTCACCGCGGCTAGAGCTTTTACTTATTGAATCGTACTTACGTATTAAAGAGATTGATTCCATACACTTTATTAAAGGGTAATTTCTAGCTGCATATTCATACTCAGGTAGAAAATATGGATTTATCCCAATATATACAGCTATCTGAGCCTTAGAAGGCCTAGCTCCACCACTATGAAGAGCATGATATTTGAGCAATCTTGAAAAGTGAGAAAATAGTGCTGCAATATTAAGTACCAAAGGAAACTGTTTAGGCGAAGCTCCAAAGTGCTTAACAATTTGCAACGCTTTATTCTGCTCTTTAAATGAAATTGCCTTTGTGAGTTCAAAGACATTAAAGTCTCTACTTATGCCAATATTTTCTTCTATAGCACTCAAATCTATACGAGTATTTCCTTCGTGTAGGTTTGTGACTAATTTATCTAATTCCAAAACTAGCTTTCTAAGCTCTGTACCACAGTGTTCTGCCATAAGCATTGCAGCCTCGGGAACAATTGATAGACCTCTAGTTTTAAGATATTTTTCTATCCATGAGTATACCATGTCTGGATATAGCTTATACGATTCTAGAACACATCCATTTGCAAGGGCTAATTTATATAAAGAACTTCTTTTGTCTACCGATTTTCCAGTAAAGGAAACAATCAAAATAGTTGTAGACATTGGGTGTCTAAAATAGTGCTCAAGATTATTAGCAGAGTCCATTAATTGAGCCTCTCTAAGAATTACCAATTGCTTAGACGCCATCATTGGAAATCTTCTAGCAGCCTCTACAACCGAAGCAGCTGTACAGTCTGAACCATATAGTACCATATGGTTAAAACCCTTCTCTTCTTCTGTGAGGGCATTCTTTTCTATCTCCTTAATAATAACATCTGAGTAATAGGGCTCTTCTCCCATTAAAAGGTAGAAAGGTTTAAATATTCCGGCCTTAATATCTGAGATTATTTTGCCATAGGAGTTTACGCAGTGATCTATCTCTTTTTTTCCCATAATATATGACGCTAAATTATGCAAAAAGGGTAAACAGAGCAAATTTTATATCTTTGCAGCATAATTGCAGCTTTCATGAAAGAACTCATTTTCGACCCTGTAAGAAAAAAAAGAGTAGTACTCACTCCCGAAGAGGGAGTTAGGCAATGGCTCATAAAAGAACTTACAGAGTGTAAAGGATACCCTCTAAGTTTAATGAGTTGCGAATTTTCGATTACCCTAAATAACGTACCCTATAGAGGAGATTTAGTTCTGTATGGCAAAGACATGCAACCTATCCTTTTAGCAGAATGTAAAGCTCCAAACGTAAAAATAACAAAAAAAAGTTTCGATCAAATACTCACATATAACCTTGCACTTAACGTTAAATATTTAATAGTTACTAACGGACATCAAACATTTCTTGCAAAAATAACAACTCAAACAGGAGAATATTCTTTCCTTACAGAAATACCCAATTACAATGAACTTTCTAAATAAAAAAATATTTACTATAATTTCTGAGGAGGCTCTCGAATTAGGAGTAAGAGCCTATATTATAGGGGGTTATGTTAGAGACTCCCTACTTAAAAGAGCTAGTAAAGATATAGACATTGTAGTTGAAGGAAGCGGTATAGAATTGGCGCAGAAAGTTGCAGCTAAAATTGGAACAAACGTTACGGTTTTTAAAAACTTTGGTACCGCAATGTTAAAGTGGAAAGATCTTGAAATTGAGTTTGTAGGTGCCCGTAAAGAGTCTTATAGAGCCAATTCTAGAAAACCAATTGTAGAAGATGGCTCTCTCAAAGACGATCAATTAAGAAGAGATTTTACTATTAATGCATTGGCATTTAGCCTTCAAAAAGAAGATTTTGGCAACCTATCCGATCCTTTTAATGGTATCCAAGATTTACAAGATGGCCTAATAAAAACCCCTCTCGAGCCAGACACTACCTATAGCGACGACCCTCTAAGAATGTTAAGAGCAATCCGCTTTGCCTCTCAACTCTCGTTTACAATTGTACCTGAGTCTTTAGAATCAATCTCAAAAAATAATAAGAGAATCAAAATACTCTCTCAGGAGAGAATCAACGAAGAGATTAATAAAATACTCCTTTCGCCAAAACCCTCTGTTGGGTTTTACTTGTTAGAGCAAACAGGCCTACTGCAGTTTATTCTTCCACAGCTACTAATGCTCAAAGGTGTAGAGAACGTAGAAGGGAAAGGGCATAAAGATAATTTTTCTCACACATTGCAAGTAGTAGATAACCTAGCAGGTAAAAGTGATAATCTTTGGCTTAGATGGGCAGCTCTACTTCACGATATAGCAAAGCCTGCTACCAAAAATTTTGAGCCTGGCGTGGGATGGACCTTCCATGGGCACGATTTCATTGGAGGAAAAATGGTTCCAAAAATATTTCAACAGCTTAAGATGCCTCTAAATGAAAAAATGAGGTATGTACAAAAGCTAGTACAACTCCATTTAAGACCAATTGCACTGGTTCAAGAAGAGGTTACAGATTCTGCAATTAGAAGACTACTTTTCGATGCAGGAGACGATATAGAAGACCTTATGCTTCTTTGCGAGGCAGACATTACCTCTAAAAACAGCGGTATTGTAAAAAAGCACAAGAACAATTTTGCTCAGGTAAGAGAAAAACTCATAGAAGTAGAAGAGAAAGATACCGTTAGGAATTTCAAAAATCCAATTACAGGAGAGATAATAATGGAAGTATATGGTATAAAGCCTGGTAAAGAAGTTGGAATAATAAAAGAGTATATCAAAAACGCAATCTTAGATGGAGTGATACCAAATAATAAAAAAGATGCCCTAGCACTAATGGAGTCTAAGGCATCTGAACTGGGGCTAAAAAAATTAACGCCTTAGTGAACCGATATTCCAATAAGATGCATAAACTCCTCGCGAGTTTTCATCTCTTTCATAAATGCTCCAGTAAATGCCGAGGTTGTAGTAACAGAGTTCGGCTTTTGAACGCCTCTAATTTGCATACACATATGTGATGCCTCAATAACTACAGCAACTCCAAGCGGATTCAAAGTCTCTTGAATACAATCTCTTATTTGTACTGTTAAACGCTCTTGCACTTGCAATCTTCTTGAAAATGCATCTATAACTCTTGCTATTTTACTAAGACCCGTAATATAGCCATTAGGAATATAAGCAACGTGAGCCTTTCCATAAAACGGGAGCATATGATGTTCACAAGTTGAATAAAGATCAATATCTTTAACTAGAACCATTTGCTTGTACTCCTCTTTAAATTTTGCAGAATTAAGGATAGCTGCACCATCCTGTACATAGCCTTGGTTAAGAAATTGAATAGAGCGAGCTACTCGCTGTGGGGTAAGCAAAAGCCCTTCTCTTTCAGGGTCTTCTCCCATTATTCTTAATATCTCTTTATAGTGTACAGCCAAAGCATTTGTAGTCTCTTCGTCGTAATGATCTACTTTTGTATATGCCATAATAAATATCTATTTTCGTAAGCTATTATAATATCTAGCAATATTACAAAAAAAAGAACAAATCACATGAGAATACTTATTACAGCAGCCGAAGAAGAAGAACTAATAACTGCAAAACAAGCATATAATTCATTATCACCAGTTGAGCAAGAGAGCTTAGAAATTAAATATATGCTCACAGGAATAGGTACAACTAGCACAAGTTACAGACTTACCAAAATACTTAATAGTGTAGAGAAGCCCTTTGACCTAGCCATAAACATTGGCATTGCCGGTAGTTTCACAAAAGACTTTCCCATTGGCTCGGTTGCTCGCATTGAGAAAGAGTTTTTTGGAGACCTTGGCTTTGAAACATTTTCTGGTTTTCAAACACTTTTCGATTACAAAATACTCGATGCCGATACTCATCCGTTTCGCAGTGGAGCATTAAATGCACCAAAACTTAGCCATAATATAGAACAAGCCTTGCAAGCATACCAACCTGCTTGTGCTGTTACTGTGCAAACAGTAAGTGGTCTTCCAGAAAAAACCAAGCAATTAATAAAAGGCTTTATGCCACAAATAGAGAGCATGGAGGGTGCTGCCTTTTTCTATGTGTGTATACTAGAAGATCTCCCATTTATTGAGTTACGCTCTGTATCAAATGAAGTTGGAGAGAGAGATCGCTCTAAATGGAATATCCCATTAGCTTTAGACTCTCTCAATAAAGCAAACAAAAAACTATTGGAAGCTTTGGCAAAATGAAACTATCTATAGCATACTCTCCATGTCCAAACGACACCTACGCATTTCACGCAATGGTGCATAACCTTATAGATTGCGAAGGCCTCTCTTTTGAAGTGACCATGGCAGACGTAGAGCAACTCAACCAAGATGCAGCACTAGGTAAATACGATGTTTGTAAACTCAGCTATCATGCCTTTTTCTTATTAGCCAAAAAGTACGCTATGCTCAAGACCGGCAGCGCGTTGGGCTATGGCAGCGGACCTCTGCTGGTGGGTAAAAAAGGGAGTGACGCCTTTTTAGACTCGGGCGAGCCAAATTTCAATTTAATCTACTCACTACCTGTAGCTATCCCTGGAGAACATACAACTGCAGCCCTATTATTGAAGATTGCATTTCCCGCTATAAAAATAGTAGAACCAATGCTCTTTTCTAATATTGAAAATTCAGTATTAACCAATAACTACTTAACAGGGGTACTCATTCATGAGGGGAGGTTTACCTACCAACAAAAAGGGCTACAACTTATAGCAGATCTTGGAGATCTTTGGCATCAGATGAGCAACTTGCCCATACCTCTTGGTGGCATTGCAGTATCAAGAAGATTAGATTTAAGCACTGCTCAAAAATTTGAAAGAGTACTAAGAAGAAGTCTTGAATTTGCGAACAATAACCCCACTGTATCTAGCCATTATGTGTGCAACCACGCACAAGAGATAGAGAATGATATAGTAGAAAAGCATATTAAGATGTTTGTAAATGAACAGACACTAAGAATTGACCAAGATGGCGAAAAAGCTGTTTATGCGTTATTTAAACACACTTTATCTATTTATCCACAACTTGCAGCAACAAAGAGTCTCTTTATTTTATAGCTTTGTACACAAAACCTATAAGCTAGGCAGTTAACACCTCAATATAATGGGAAAAGAAATAATAAAAATTCAAGGAATAAAAAAATTCTACAAAGTAGGTAATCAAGAAGTTAAAGCGCTTAATGGAGTAGATATAGTTATTCATCAAAACGAATATGTAGCAATAATGGGGCCTTCTGGTTCTGGTAAATCTACAATGATGAACATTCTAGGCTGCTTAGATAGTCCTAGCGGAGGCTCATATATACTTAACGGCACAGATGTCTCTAAAATGGACGATGGAGAGCTTGCCGAGGTGCGAAATAAAGAGATAGGCTTTATATTTCAATCATTTAATCTTTTACCTAGGTATACTGCTCTAGATAACGTCTCGCTTCCTCTTATTTATTCGGGTGTTGGAAAAGCCGAACGTGATAGAAGGGCTATTGAAACATTAGAAAGCGTAGACCTTACAGATAGAATGCATCATAAGCCTAACGAGCTCTCTGGAGGGCAACGCCAAAGAGTTGCTGTGGCTAGAGCCCTCATTAACAAACCATCCATTATATTAGCAGATGAACCTACAGGGAATCTAGATAGCAAAACATCTATAGATATAATGAAACTTTTTTCAGAAATTCACAACAAAGGAAATACAATTATTGTTGTTACTCACGAAGAAGACATTGCAAAACATGCTCGCAGAATTATTCGTTTACGAGATGGAGTAATAGAGTCTGACTCAATTAATGAAAACCCAGTAACATATAGTTAGAAAAAGACGTTATATAGAACCAATTATAAGATGAAAGTATATACAAAAACTGGAGATAAAGGGCAAACATCTCTTGTAGGTGGAACCAGAGTAAGCAAAGATGATGTTCGTGTAAACGCATATGGCAATGTAGATGAACTCATCTCATTTATAGCCCTCATTAGAGCCGATACTCATGGAAGCCCCTATCACGAAAACCTTAGAACTATTCAAGCCAATCTTATGCTTGTTGCTGCTCACTTAGCTTCCGACGAGGTTGGAGCACAAAAGCTAAAGCCATTTGATCCTGCTCAAATTGAATTTCTAGAGAAAGAGATAGATAAAATGACAGAAGAGCTTCCAGAACAAAATGCTTTTATTTTACCCGATAGGCCAAGAGCGGCTGCTGCTTGCCACGTTGCAAGAACAGTATGTCGCAGAGCAGAACGGAGCACCATTGCCATTATGAGCGAAGAGAGATTAGAATACCCAGTTAAGTACCTTAATCGATTATCTGATTATCTCTATGTCTATGCAAGATACCTAGCAATGATAAATGGGGTAGCCGATGATTTTTGGTATCAATAAAATTTTCTTAATCTCCATATTTTTTATCCAAACACAATATCAATATTTTTGAATCACTATTGTGCTCTTTTGCCTATAAATAATATGATTTGAGTAAATATTTTATTATCTTCGCAAACTATTTTAGCATATAAATGCAAACTTCTAATTATTAACGACTTACCCTATGTATTGGACACTAGAACTAGCATCTAAACTTGAAGATGCACCATGGCCGGCTACTAAAGAAGAGCTTATAGATTATGCAACCCGCTCGGGTGCTCCCCTCGAGGTAATCGAAAATCTTGAATATCTTGAAGAAGATGGAGAGGTATACGATAGCATAGAGGATATATGGCCAGACTATCCAAGTAAAGAAGACTTCTTTTTTAACGAAGAAGAGTATTAAAAAAAATAAAATGAAAATTATTATTGCAGGTGCAGGCGAAGTGGGAAGCCATCTAGCCAAGATGCTTAGCAATGAGTATCACAATTTAACCATTATTGATAACGACGAAGCTAGGCTCAATAGAGTATCTGAAAGTTCCGACGTTATTACTGTATTTGGTTCGCCCACTTCTATAAAAACCTTGGCATATGCAGGGGCTGCAAAAGCAGACCTCTTCATAGCTGTAAGCCCCTCCCAAGAGCAAGATGTAAACCTTATTAGTGCGCTTCTGGCAAAAAAAATGGGTAGCGCAAAAGTAACTGCAAGAATAAATAACGACGAATACCTCCAAAACGAGAATAAGCTTCTCTTTACCGAGATGGGAATTGACCTTCTTTTCTACCCAGAAAAGATTGCCTCTCACGAAATTATAGACCTTCTGAAACAAACTGGCACCTCTGAATTCATGGATTTCTCTGGTGGAAAACTACAATTAATTGTATTCCGCCTAGACGATGGCGCTCCACTAATAGACAAAACCATGGCAGACTACCCTGTTGTGGGCGATCAACAATACCATGCAGTTGCCATTTCAAGGGAGGGAACTACAATTATTCCAAGAAGCAATACTAA